>CAZBIF010000018.1:14154-17454 GCA_964492055.1 uncultured Flavobacteriales bacterium | reverse complement strand
TATTTTTGTTGGATCTAGCTATTATAGAATCTATTAAACCGCTTGCTGGGATACTATAACTATTTGAAGTAATATTTGATCCATTGGTATCTGCAAAGATGAAACAGTTTGCCATTTGTTGTATATTGGCATTATTACCCCACTTAACAGGCATAATTTTGCTATTAGGTGCCACACCACTAATGCCAATTCCATTATCCTGCTCTGCTGCAACTATACCTGCACAATTATTTCCATGAGAATCACCTAACTCCGGATTTAAATTGTTAGGATTACCATTATAATTAGAAGCTGTAATGTGACCTCCTGATAGCCTCACTTGTCTGGTATTGGGCAGATCAACATGTTCTGAATCAACTCCATTATCTATAATAGCAATTATAATTGAAGAGTCACCTTTGGTGATATCCCATGCCTCCGGCAAATCCATATCGGCATCTGCTGTTCCACTGATGCTATCATTTATAAGCTGGCCAGTATTATGTAAATAATATTGTTTTTCAAAAAATGAATCATTGGGAATATGAGTAGATTCTACAAAAAATAAGAAATTAGGATGTGAAAAATGTACATATCCACTTTCATAAATTTCAGCTGATACTACTACCGGGCTATCACAGGAATAAAGGGTATAGAAATCCGTCTTTACAATTTCAGTTAATCCGTATGCCTCTATAACGTTTTCTCTATTTGCTGTAGAAGTAGTGTTCTTAAAGCATAATATGATCTCTTCGGATTCATAAACTGTATGGTTAAATTCTGTTTCATATACTCCAAATATTTTATAATTTTCCGTTATTTTTTCAATATCGGAGGTATCGGATGTATAGAAATAGGTGTCAGTTATCTTTGTAAAATTTTCATCTAGATCTTCCTCATCAATTCCATCATAGAAATAAATAGTCCATAAGCTGTCACTCAATACCAGATCAGATGTCTGGTTTATTCCGGAATTGTAATAATATTGTGCATTACAAATAGATAGCGACATTATATATATGAAGGGGAATATGTTTGTTTTAAGCATGAAGCATCATTTAGGAGGTATAACCAAATATAGGCTTTTGAAAAATATTTGCCAAATTGGTAGATAGAGGATGGAAAGCCTGGTAAATATTCTTTCTTTAAAACTTAAGCCCTGCTTGGAATCAGAAAATTAACTCTTAACGAATTTTATCGGTTTGAATTGCTCTATAGTCGGTAAGTATAAATAGTATATACCTTTGGGTAAGGTTGATATATCAATATTGCCATTTCTTAAAGTAGATATCATAACTATCCTCCCACCTACATCCCTTATCTCAACCAATTCATTTGAAAAGTATTCAACACTAATAAATTGATTTGCAGGATTGGGATAAATTTTCTGATTAACCACATATCTATTCTTTATTATTGATGTGGATTGTCTCACAATAAAATTAACAGTATCTGACAATTGCCTATGGTACATAATAGGATTAGATCGATTAGAGGA
This sequence comes from uncultured Flavobacteriales bacterium, assembly GCA_964492055.1. GTDB lineage: Bacteria > Bacteroidota > Bacteroidia > Flavobacteriales_E > Vicingaceae > CAZBIF01. The sequence continues at coordinate 15,977 of CAZBIF010000018.1, read as the reverse complement.
ATCTACATAGGTCCAAAAAGCTATTAAGGTATAATTGCCTATTGGAATATTTTGTTTTTGAAATGTATCCTTTCTGATTACAGTATTGCGATATGTCCCTGATAAATCAAAAGTAAAATCATAAATTAATTTATTACTTAATAAGCTATCTTGAACTACAGTTAAATGACTATAATAATTTGGCCATTGACTCCCATTATCACGAACAATCGACGATGTTTCAAAAATTAAGGTGTCTATTGGAGAAATAGTATCCTTAATTAGTTTGACTTGTTGTTGAGCTGTAACATTTAAAGAAAATAATAGAACTATTGCTATTCCATAAATATACTTTTCTAAAAGTCTACTGATATATCCCTTTTCTGGGAAAATCATTTTCATATGTCTATAAAATTTATCATTCTAAATCATAAAAAGAAGTAAAAACGTGTGTACCAATCAAAATCCCACGCGAATGCTATTGTATTTAACTTATTGCTTTCCTTTCTTCACTAATTTATTGCCAACATGTGTAATAAAATAACGGAAAAAAGAATGAGGCATTTAATCATCGGTTCACTTATTCATTTACCAAATATGCCTAATTTATTGGGATTTAAAAAATTAGCAAGCTACTCCATCTCATTTGCTAAAACCGTAAATTCGTCGGCATAAACGGGCTGTATGCAATTCGAACTAAGCCGGGAGTATATTGATGAGATCAGAAGTTGTCTGAAAGACAATCTGGATGCCCCCGTATTGCATGAACTCAACAGCCTGCACCCGGCAGATGTGGCCGAGTTGATCGATGAGTTGAACGCCGAGGAAGTGATCCGCCTGTATCAATGCCTGGATCAGGAGGTGGCCACGCAGGTGCTTATCGAGCTGGAGGAAGACGTGCGGGAAAAGCTGCTTGATTCCCTCCACCCCAAAGAGATCGCCGAGAAGTTCATCGATAATATGGACTCGGATGATGCGGCGGACATTGTGGCTGAATTGCCGGATAAAAAGAAGGATGAAGTGATCTCGGCCATGGCAAACGTGGAGCAGGCCTCGGTTATTGTTGACCTGTTGAGTTATCCCGAAGATTCTGCCGGGGGCCTGATGGCCAAAGAGTTGATCAAGGTGCGGGCAGACTGGTCCATGCTGAAATGCGTGAAGGAGATGCGCAAGCAGGCCGAAAACATAAAAAATGTATATACCATCTATGTGGTGGATGATTTCGGAAGATTGATCGGTACATTATCCTTAAAGAAATTATTGCTCGCTCCCGATGGCAGCAAAGTTCGTGACCTGTATTATGATGAAGTGCTTTCGGTAAAAGCCTACGAAACTTCGGAAGAAATTGCCAGTATTATGGAAAAGTACGACCTGGTGGTATTGCCGGTGGTGGATGAGCTGGACCGTCTGATCGGCCGCATTACCATCGATGATGTGGTGGATGTGATCAAGGAAGAGGCGGACAAGGACTACCAGATGGCTTCGGGTTTATCAGAAACAGTGGATTCGGCGGACAGTGTGCGGGTGCCTACCAGGGCCCGCCTGCCCTGGTTGCTGGTAGGTTTGCTGGGAGGGATCCTGGGCGCTCTGGTGATCGATCAGTACGAAGATACCCTCGGGCTTTATCCGGAAATGGCATTATTTATCCCACTGATCGCAGCCATGGGCGGAAATGTAGGCGTGCAGTCTTCCGCCATCATCGTGCAGGGCCTGGCCAATAATTCCCTGGGATTCCAAAGCCTTTCCTACAAACTGGGCAAGGAACTGCTGGTAGCCTTGGTAAATGGCCTGGTATGCAGTGCACTGATACTCGCATACACTTTGCTGTTTAAAGACAGCACCGA
>CAZBIF010000018.1:11355-14144 GCA_964492055.1 uncultured Flavobacteriales bacterium | reverse complement strand
CTACCGTAAGCGTGGCCCTGGTACTGGTGATCATCTTCGCCGGCCTGTTCGGCACCCTGGTCCCCTTGATGCTGGATAAGTACAAAATTGATCCGGCACTGGCCACCGGCCCTTTCATTACCACCATGAACGATATTGTGGGTTTATTTATTTATTTCAGCATCGGGCATTTGATGTATAGCTGGTTTTGAATTGGGAATGTGGAGTGTGGAATAGGGAATGAAAAATGGGATCGAAAAAGCAGCTGGAATTAATTACCTTTAGAAATAAATTTTGAGCCATGATCAAAAAAGCGGAATTGCAAAAACAATTGGAAAGTTTTCCCGATGAGTTTTCCATTGATGAGCTGGTAGAACGATTGATTATAATTGAAAAAGTACAAAGAGGAATTGAGCAATCGAATAATAACCAGGTAGTTTCTGAGGAAGAACTGGAATATAGGGTCAGAAAGTGGTTCAAATAAGATGGACTGAAGATGCAGAGGAGGATTTAATTTATACTTACATATCTAAAAACTCTTCAAAATATGCCGAATTGCAGGTTATACGAATTATTGAACGCACAAAAATTCTCCATCAATTTCCCCACTTAGGCAATATAGTCAGAGAAAGTGACTCCCCTGAGGTCAGAGAATTAGTTGAGGGTTCATATAGGATCATTTATCGAATTAAGACCGAGCAAATCATAGACATTCTTTTTATACATCATTCGGCTCGTGATTTGAGTAAAAGAAACCTGGATTAGAATAATGAAGACCAAGGTTATTTTTATTGACACCGTACATTCGACTTTAGCAGAAAGACTTGAAAAGGCTGGCTATACCTGCGATTGGAAAACGGATCTGAGCCGGAAAGAGATTTTGAAGATCATCGCCCATTATGAGGGAGCGGTCATCCGCAGCAAGTTCCTGTTTGACCGGGAAATGATGGATGCCGCGACAGAATTGAAATGGATCGCCCGTTCGGGAGCAGGCATGGAAAATGTGGATACCGACTACGCCCGGGAGCAGGGGATCGCCTGCTTTAATTCGCCGGAAGGGAACCGGGATGCAGTAGCAGAACACGCCCTGGGTATGCTGTTGAGCTTATTCAACAAGCTGAAGCAGGCTGATGCTGAAGTCCGCCTGGGGGAATGGAATAGGGAAAAGAACAGAGGCCGTGAGTTGCAGGGCAAAACCGTAGGCATACTCGGTTACGGCTATATGGGGGCAGCTTTTGCCCAGCGCCTGCAGGGATTTGCTTGTGAGGTGATCGCTTATGATAAATACAAGAGCGGTTTTGGGAATGAGCTGGTACAGCAGGTGGAATTATTTTCCCGAACAGATGTTTTGAGTATCCACCTGCCCCTCACTACTGAAACCACTTACCTGATCGATAGTGATTACCTGAACCGTTTTGAAAAACCCATTTACCTGATCAACACCGCCAGAGGTAAAAATCTTCGCATTGCCGATCTACTGGAAGCCTTACAAGCCGGCAAGGTACAGGGAGCGTGCCTGGATGTGCTGGAATTCGAAGAACTCTCCTTTGAAAAATTGGAGAAACAGAATTTACCACCGGCTTGGAAGGAACTGATCCTTCTGGATAATGTATTACTTAGCCCACATGTAGCCGGCTGGACGGAAGAATCGTATTATAAGTTAAGTGCTGTGCTGGCAGATAAAATTTTAACCCAATTCCCCTGATATGATCTCCCTGGAAAAGCAACTTAGTGAGTTGGAAAGCTACATTCCCCAACATGATACTAGTAACCCTTCGGTTTCTAAGGTTTCAGCAGGCTGGCAAATTGAGCATGCACTGATAGTTATCATATCTATAAGCAAACAACTGAAAAAGTCCGAACCGGCGGATTTTAAAGGCAAATTTTCCTTCAAAAAACTACTGATCTTTAGCAGCGGACACATTCCCCGCGGGGTAGGCCGCTCCCCTAAACAAGTATTGCCGGGCGACAACATTACCGAAGAAGGATTGAGAACCTTATTACAAACGGCCCGCGAAGAGTTAATAGTCCTGTCTAAACTTCCGGCAAAGAGCTTTTTTGCCCACCCTTTCTTCGGGGGTCTACGCTTGAAACAGACCAAACGGTTTCTGCAGATCCACACCTATCATCATTTAAAGATCGTGCGGGATATTTTGAAGAATTGATCAACCCATCCTACAACTCTCCTCATCCAGTTCCACTTCAATGGTATGATGCTCCAGATGATAAGGGGCCAGAATGCGTGAAAATTCTTTTTTTACTGCCAGAAATTCATTCAGGCTTGGGATGTTCTTCAGTTTAACGTGCGTGGTAAAAACATGGTGCTCCCCATCCAGCGACCAGATGTGGGAATGGTGGAGGGAAGCAACTTTATCGATCGCCTTCAGTTTTCTTTCCAGCAAGGGCAGGTCAAAATCCTCCGGGGCCCCCTGCAGGAAGATGGTCAGGGTTTCCTTAAGCCGTTTGACCACATTGAATAAAATATAGGCGGTGATCAGCAGTGACAAAGCCGGGTCCAGGTAAGGATTCTCGTAAAATTGCAGTACGATGGCTACTACCAATACTGCTCCCCATCCTAGTACATCTTCCAGTAAATGCCAGGAAATCACCCGTTCATTCAGGGATTGACCCTTGCTCATTTTCCAGGCCGCATAACCGTTTACTGCCACCCCTATCAAGGCAAAAACAATCATCCCATCGGCATCGGAAGCCTCCGGCTTTATGATCCGCTGAACAGCTTCACTGATGACGAAAACCGAACCGGCGATCAGCACCAGGGAATTGATGAGCGCGCCGAGCAGGGAAAATCG
>CAZBIF010000018.1:10618-11345 GCA_964492055.1 uncultured Flavobacteriales bacterium | reverse complement strand
TAGCCAAAAGAAAATTTGCGGTCGGCGCCCTGTTTTGATTTGCGCTGCAGGTACCAGGAAGTGCCCAGGGAAATACTGTCCCCCAGATCGTGCACCGCATCGGAAATAATTGCTACACTGTTAACATAGAAACCGCCTATAATTTCAAAAACGGTGAAGCCCAGATTGAGAAAGAAAGCGGTTTTTAAGTTGTTACCTGATTGATGATTGTGTTGGTGATTATGGCCCATTTAATTTTGTTGGATCCAATTTTTTGCCACTACCGCCTGCATTTCATTGAAATATTTGATCTCAGCTTTTGTAAAAGGCTTCATCAACTCAGTCATAACTTTTTGCCAGGTAGATTCACCTACCATTGCTATTTTTTTAAACCTATCCTTATTTTTCACATCAAATTTAACGTCCCTCCAAAAAGCACTTAGCGACCAACCCTTAAAGTCTTTCATTTGAAAATACCAATTGATCTTATCGAATTTTTCAATTTTGTCACGAAGTAAGGGTATCATCTGATCATAATCTTTATCTGTTAGTTTTCCTGTTGCAACCATATAGAGGTTGTTTTCATTCGTTTCTATCTGTATCATTTTCTTAAATTTTTTGATTTGATTATCTTCTTACAATACTTGCTTTTGAAAGCAATTGTTCAAGCTCAGGGGCTAGGGGCAAGGATTTTAGCGGCGGCACATTTGCTCCTCCTGTATTTCCTACCGGCACTTTACCTACAAAG
>CAZBIF010000018.1:3804-10608 GCA_964492055.1 uncultured Flavobacteriales bacterium | reverse complement strand
ATCTGTCCTATAATTTCCTTTGTACTTTTTATTCTAAAACCAAATTGTAACATTTTCCAATGCACATAACTATGCTGGAAGGGAAAAGATTGACCGATAATGTGAGCTCTTTCCAAATGTTGCCAGGCTTTTTGTAAATTGTCCTTTTGAAGTTCCTCCTGATAGCTCAGCAGTTCTTTGAGGTAATGAGGCTTTAGAACTTCAGGTAGCTTTGTATTGAATTTCATTGTCATAGTATCAAAAATCAAAATTAGTATTGGAGGGTATGCAACTCTAATGCATTTTAATGTGCATGTTCTGTTTCTCCCTTTTGCATTTCGGCAAGCAAATAATAGGCGTTGTTCCAGGCAACCTGAGCATTGGAAGGAAATTTCTCCGTTGGGCTAATTTGTGTCCAACCATCAGCCGTACGGGTAGCTATTACTTCAAGGGGTCTAAATTCCCATTCATTCTCGTGTTTCTCTGCCAAAAAAATATAGTCTTTTCCATTTTCCCTGATTACCGCAGCTTCGGGCAAAGCTGTTCCCGTTGAGTCGCCTGTTAAAATTCTACCTCTTGCATACATTCCCGGCAACAACAAACCGCTTTTGTCTTCGATTTCGGCATGAATGTGAATGGCTTTGGGGTTTTGCTCAAAATTTTTCCCGACCGAATAAACTGAGGCCTCCAATTCTCTTTCAATGGATTCTACCTTGAACCTGATTTTCTGTCCTTCACGAACTTTAGCTACGTCTTTTTCAAAAACCATAAAATCCACGTGAATATGTTCCAAATTCACAATTTCAAATAGCTCAGTTTGAGGGGCGACATACTGTCCTGTTTTAACTTCTACACTTCGCACAAAACCTTTAATGGGAGAACGCACAGCCACTTTTTCTGTCAGATTGCCATTCTGGACGGTACCAATGGAAATATCCAACAATTTTAATTGTGCAGCCAATCCATTTACGTTGGCTTTTTTAGCATTATAGTCTGATCTGATGCGTTGTAATTCTTTCCCTGAGCCTACTTTCTCCTCGTACAGTTTTTGTTGTCGCTCGTATTCTTTTTCCAGGAATTGAAGTTCATTCCAACTGCTGATGTAGTTGCTTTGAAGTTCAATCAGATCGGGATGGTTGATATAGGCTAATACCTGTCCTTTTTCCACTTTATCGCCTTCAATTACTTCGATGGTAGATACGTTTGCACCGATTACTGCGGTTACCGCTGCTTCATTTTGTGGTGGCACTTCCAACTGACCGTTGGTTTCAACATAAGCTGAAATATTGCGAACCGGAATAGTATCTACCCTCATGTCCAAGGCATTGAATTGAGCCATGGAAAACCGAATTCTTTCTTCTCCATGTTCTTTCTCATTCATTTCTGTATGAAGCTCCTTTTCTGAATCATGATCGTGAGCTTCATTTTTATTTGCTGTATCTCCACAAGCCCACAATGCCATAAGCAACAGTATTGGAAGAAAGTATTGAGACTGTAATGTTTTCATCTTTATTCCGTTAAATAATATTCTAAGTTAAATTGACTGTTAAGGTATTCCTGATAGGTTTGCCATCCCTCTTTTTCGATCAGCAGGGCATCTTTTACCAGCTGTAAAAAGCTGATGTAATCAATAGCCCCTTCCCGATAGGCAAGTGAAGCTGCCTGGCGTTGTTCTTTGGCTAATTGAAGGGCATTATCTTCATAATATTTCCAGGCAGACTTCCATTTGGTAAAACGTTGACGGGCTTGCTGATATTCACTTCTTAATTGCAGAGTGGCCTGTAATTGCCGTTGCTCTGCAATTTCCCGATTCAGCTTCGCCGCCTGCACTTTTCCTTTTTCCACATTGAAAAACAAAGGAATGTTTACGCCAAGCTGATATTGGTAAAAGCCACTTTCTCCGCCTATTTCCTGAGCCCCATACTGAAGGTTCAATTGTGGCAGATAATTCGATTGTGCCGCTTAATGTCCTGCTCAGCAAGGTTTAACCTTTGTGCTTCCAATTTCAATTCCGGATGATTGCTGATCGAAGTGTCCGAATCAAGAAGCAATGCAGCAGTTTCCACAGGTGAATGAACCGTATAAAGGGTATCGCTTAAAAACCATCGGTTGAATTGCTGAAGAGCGATCAAATAATCGCTATAAGCCTGCACTTTTTCGTTGTTTATCTTCTTTGCCTGATTGGAAGCGGAAAGGTAGGCTAAACGGGAAGTGGCCTCCGTTTCATACCTGATCCTGGCTGCCCGCTCAAAATCGCTAAAAGTGGAATCTAATTCCTGATACAATAGATACAATTGCTTTTTGGCATATAAGTTCCCATAATCTAGTTTTACCGCGTACGACAGTTCTGCATTGCTTAACTGCAAATTGCTTTTTGCCAACGCAATTTTTTCTTTTTGCAATTTGTTTTTGGCAGGTATAGAAAAGACATCTATGTTCTGCTGCTGAACGCCTACAAGGGTTCTTACTCCCTTGCCTTCAATAAGTTCTTCTCCACCTGTAAAAACAGAAGTTTTACCTAAATCCCAAGCGGTTTTTTTCAGGGCTTGCTGACTTTCTACTTCCAATTGGCTTGCTTTTAAGGCAGGGTAAGTTTTCGCTACCTGCTCTACAGCCTTGTTCATGGAAATTGGAACAAGCTCTTGCGTATTTTGGGCTTGAAGAGAACTATTCGGGAGAACACTTAGTATTAGCAATAACACTCCTGTAGCTATTACAGGTTTTACATGTATTGAACGATCATTGAGGCTCTCCACCCATCGGTAAAGTAATGGAAGTACAAATAAGGTCAGTAAGGTTGCGGAAATCATTCCACCGATCACTACGGTTGCCAATGGTTGCTGTACTTCCGCCCCTGCAGAGGTAGAAATTGCCATAGGCAGAAACCCTAAAATATCCGTAAGGGCAGTTAACAGTATGGGGCGAATTCTGCGTTTTGCCCCTAACCGTATGCGTTCATTCAGCTTATTGACACCTTCTTCTTTCAATTCATTCCAACCGCTGATGAGTACCAAACCATTTAAAACTGCCACTCCGAACAATACAATGAAACCAACACCTGCGGAAATACTAAAAGGCATATCCCTTAGCCACAAGGAGAAAATACCACCGATAGCAGCTAATGGAATTGCCATGTAAATCATCATTGTTTGCTGTATGGATCTAAGGGCAAAAAAGATGAGCAGAAAGATCAATCCCAAAGCGAGGGGAACTACCAACTTTAGCTGATTGGTTGCCCGTTCCAAATTCTCAAAAGCTCCTCCGTAACGGATATAATATCCGGCAGGAAGTTGCAGTTCTTTGTCCAACTGCTGCTGAATATCAGCTACCAAGGTTTTGATGTCCCTTCCCCGAACATTAATTCCTACATAGGTTCGGCGATTGGTATTGTCCCTGCTGATCTGCATCGGGCCTGCCTGATAGCTAATGTCAGCCAACTCCTTGAGCGGTATTTGTGAACCATTAGAGAGATTGACATATAGATTTTTCAGGTTATCAATATTTCTGCGGTGTTCCTGATTTAATCGAACAACCAAATCGAACCTTCTTTCTCCTTCAAATATCACTCCTGCCTTTCCGCCTGCAAATGCCGCTTCGATCAATTGGTTCACTTCATTTACCGATACTCCATATTGAGCAAGTTTACTGCGATTGTATTGCACAGTCATTTGGGGCAAACCGGTGGTGGCTTCTACTTTCATATCGCCAATCCCTTCTGTTCCTGAAATGATTTTGCTAATTTCATTGGCTTTTTCTGCTAAAACATTAATGTCCTCTCCGTAAAGTTTGATTGCAATGTCTTCCCGAACACCTTCCAGCAATTCATTGAACCGCATTTCTATGGGTTGGGTAAATTCATAGTTTACACCGGGTATCAACTCCAATTCTTCTTTCATCATTTCTACTAATTCGTCCTTTGATCCGGTAGTAACCCATTCCGATTGTGGAGCTAAAATCACAAAAATATCTGCCAAGTCCATGGGCATGGGGTCAGTTGGTACTTCGGCAACCCCTATGCGACTGACAATCTTTTGCACTTCGGGAAATTTTTCCTTTATAAGTCGTTCTATCTTAGTGGTGGTTTCAATGGTTTCCGAAAGGGAACTGCCGGGTTTCAGAATGGCATGAAAGGCAATGTCGCCTTCGTCTAATTGAGGAATAAATTCTCCGCCTAGCCGACTGAAAATAAATATGGCAATAGCTAAAAAAATGACTGCTATACCAATTACCCATCTGGCTTTATTCATGGCTTTTCCAAGCACTCTTTCATAACTGCTTTCCGCCTTCCGGATGAAACGGTCGCCATAGGAAAGTTTATCCCCATAGGAAACTCTTAAAAACCAAGCCGACATCATAGGAACGTAGGTGAGACATAACAGCATGACGCCAATCATGGCGAACATAAAGGTTAAAGCCATGGGCTGAAACATTTTGCCTTCCACACCTTCTAAGGCGAGTATGGGAATGAAAACTATAAGAATAATCAACTGACCGAAAAAGGCAGAACTCATCATTTTGGATGCTGATTTTTTAGCTACTTTATCTTTGAGCTTTGGGGTAATTTTTTTATTCTTTAACGCTTTATCATGCAGGAGAAAGACGGTGCTTTCAACAATGATCACCGCCCCGTCGATGATAATTCCGAAATCAATGGCTCCCAGGCTCATGAGGTTTGCCCATACATCAAAAATGTGCATTAGAATAAAGGCAAAAAACAAGGATAAGGGGATGGTAGAAGCTACAATCAGCCCACCCCGCCAATTTCCTAAAAGAAATACCAAAACAAAGATCACGATCAGTGCTCCTTCAATCAAGTTTTTGCTGACCGTACCTGTGGTTTCGGCAATCAATTTACTGCGGTCTAAAAGCGGTTCAATCACAATTCCGTCAGGAAGGGACTTTTGAATTTCTTCCATCCGCTTTTTTACGTTCTCAATTACCTCATTGGAGTTAGCTCCTTTCAACATCATGACCAATCCACCTACTACTTCTCCTTCGCCATCCTGGGTCAATGCTCCATATCGCACGGCAGAACCAATTTTAACCGTTGCCACATCTTTGATGGTCACCGCGATTTCCGTATCGGTTTCTATAGGAATATTCTCAATATCTGCTTTGCTACGAGCCAGGCCTTCACCTCGTATAAAATTTGCCTGATGGTTCTTTTCAATATAAGCTCCACCTGTATTTTGATTGTTCATTTCCAAACTGTGCATCAGGTCGGAAATGGTCAAACCCATTGCTTTAAGGCGGTCAGGATCAACAGCAACCTCATATTGTTTGATGTTGCCCCCGATGGCATTGACTTCTACCACACCTTCAACCATTGCCATCTGCCGGCTGACGATCCAATCCTGTACACTTCTTAGGTCAGTTAAACTGTAGTGTTCCCGGTATTCGGGTTTAACTTTTAAGGTATATTGATATATTTCGCCCAAGCCTGTACTTATTGGCCCCATGGTGGGAGAACCGAAGCCTTTGGGGATTTCTTCTTTTACTTCGCTGAGCTTTTCAGCTACTAACTGACGGGGAAGGTAAGTTCCCATATCATCTTCAAAAACAACTGTCACTACTGACAGCCCAAAGCGTGAAACGGAACGTATTTCGGTTACCGAAGGGAGATTCGCCATGGCAACTTCAACCGGATAGGTAACAAATTGCTCAATGTCCTCCGTTCCTAAGTTGGGGGCTTGGGTAATAACTTGTACCTGATTATTGGTGATGTCAGGTACGGCATCAATGGGGACTTTGGTCATGCTCCATACTCCTCCAATAATAAGAGCGATGGTCATCAGTCCCACCAATAGCTTGTTCTTTACAGACCAAGCAATGATCTGATGAATCATAATTCAATGGTTTTAATTCAAAAATTGAGAGAAATAAGAAAGCACTGAACGCACTTTCCCTATGAGCTTTCTGAATTAAATCATCGGGGGCCGAAAGAGGGAATTCAAGGGGGTGTCAGGATTATATTCCTGATAGAAGATGGCTTGTGAGAACATTAATTCCTTGATGTTGAGAGTTTCAGTTTCAACATTCATAGTGACATGCACATGGCAGCAATGGCAGTAACAAAGGGGTGTACAATTATCGGCTTGTCCTTCGTGCTCATGTTCTGTGCTTAACTCAGCAGCTATATTATCGGTAATAGCAGCATCTGCACAGGGCACGATAGCCAGGGAAAGAAAGAAGAAGGATAATATGGCAGCTAGCTTGTTCATTATCGCAAAGATACCAAATTCAGATTCAATAAAATCATAGAAAGTTCATTACTAAAATAGCAAAGATAATCCACCCCCACCGCCGAAGCGGTTGTCGTAACTGCCAAATACGGACAGGTTGCGGTTGATAAGGTAGCGTAAACCGCTGTGCCATACTTGTTCATATTTAAAATTTACCGCCTCCCCGGCTTCATTATAGGGCTGCCCCGACCATCCCTGGTCGGCCTGATATCCCCCAAATAAAATGGTACGTGAAAAGATCATTATTTCCCGGTCAATCCTTATTTCAGGCCGCAATTGCTGGTCAATGCGTACATCCAGATTAAACATATAGGGGGTAAAAAACCGTATCCCGGCAATGGCATTTGTACTGATCTTTGCATGGGATTTTTCCATTTCATTCTCCGAATTGGTACCTATAAACAGCCGAAGGTAATCATAAAGAAAATATTCATAAGTAAACTCGGCTTCCAGGTTCTCATTCCAACCGTATTCCATATTGGCCATAAATTGGTGGCGGATATTAGATGCGGTAAAATTTAAAGCCCCCATGTGTGAAGCTGCATCCAGGCTACCCCAAAAATAAAAATGATTGTTTTCTCCC
>CAZBIF010000018.1:0-3768 GCA_964492055.1 uncultured Flavobacteriales bacterium | reverse complement strand
GGATAATTCAACTGCTGCATCTTCCGGTTTCTCTCCCCATCGTAACTGTATATCCTGGCCATGCCACTCATCATATGGTATAAAACATGACAATGAAAAAACCAATCCGCAGCTTCGGTAGCGGCAAATTCAATGGTGATCTTTTGCATAGGGGGAACGTTTACCGTATGTTTTAAGGGGGAATATTCCCCATGCGAGTTAATGACCCGGAAAAAATGTCCATGCAAGGGGTGATGCATCATGGTGAGGTTATTTAGTGTGATACGTAACACACTGCCCTCCTCTACCCTGATCTTATCCGCTTTATTCAAAGGTATGCCATTCATGCTCCAGATATATCGCCACATATTTCCCGTGAGGTTAAGCAGCACTTCTTTCCGTGGAGCGGATTGGTCAAAAGCCGTAGGTTTTTCTGCTTTTAAAAAATCATATTCATACTCTTCAAACATATTCATTGGGTGATCCATTTGCATACCTTCCATTTTCATATGGTGGCTATGTCCCATAGTATGTTGCTGATGATCTTCATGAGTTTTGGTATGATCTCTTTTTATAGCAGAATCCGGCGTTTCCTTTCCAGGTAAGTCTATTTTTTGCGACCCCATTTTCATTTCTTCTCCTTCACTATGGTGCTGTTCCATGCTTTTCATTTCAGCTTCACTATCCGCAGGCATTTGCATACCCCATTTTTGCATCATCTCATGGGGTTCAGATTTCCAATACTGCAAACGCATGGCAGGGGCTCCCATGCGCATGTCCATTTTAGCCATTTGTTTCATCATCTGTATCTTATCCGGTCGGGGAAGGACTTCCGCTTTCAGGGGTACTCCTGTGCCTAAATAAGTCAGGCTATGCCCGGAACCGTCCTGCACCATGGCCCGGATCTCAATACTTCTGTCCTCGGGTATTTCCACTATGAAATCATAGGTTTCTGCAATGGCAATGAAGGTTTTACTGGTCAAATAGGGTTTCACATCCAACCCATCAGCGGAGATCAGACTAACCGCCTCCCCTCCGAAGGTAAGCCAGAACTGGGATGAAGCTGCCGCATTGATGATCCTCACCCTCACTTTTTCACCGGCTTTAAATTGAGGATAATATTGTTCTTCCTTTCCGTTGCTCAGAAAAGAGGGATAATAAATATCAGCTATGTCAGGACCTTCCATACGCTGCCGCCAGAAATTCAACTGCGCTCCCAATGCTCCCCTGCCTATTACCCGGTTAAGGGGCATAGCCGTACCTTTGGCAATCTGATACCATTCATTTCCCCTCTTCAGGTTTCGCAATACATCAGCCGGTTGCTGGTGGGTCCAGTCAGATAGTACCACCACCAGTTCCTTATCATATTCATGTCTTTTGTCTTTGGGCAGAAATACCAGGGACCCATACACCCCGCTTTGTTCCTGCAACATGGTATGTGAATGGTACCAGTAGGTGCCGCTTTGCTTTATTAAAAAGCGGTAAGTAAAAGTCTCACCCGGTTTAATAGGCGGGGTGGTCAAGTAAGGTACGCCATCCTGGAAATTAGGTAGCAATATGCCATGCCAGTGTACGGAAGTTTCCACCGGCATATTATTGGTAACCGAAATCACCGCAGAATCCCCTACTGTAAAAGTTAATACCGGCCCGGGGATACCACCATTGATGGTCATGGCCTTCACCTCACTTTTCCCGTCCAGGTTTACCACAGAATCATTCAGGGTTAATTGATAGTGTACTATTTCCCCCTCAAAATCCGAGAGCAACTGCCCGGCAGGTTGCAACTGAGCAAAGCCTTGGCCGGTCAATAATATAAATAAAGAGAGGTAATTGAAAAGCTTATAAATCATAGATTAAAATTGTGCCAGAAAGCCGCTATCATTCATGTACTGGATTCCTGCATTTTATATCGTTAACATCCATGCCGCCATAACCACCATTCCCACATCCTCCACAATGGTGACCGTGCTCATAGGCAGGTTAAATACATCCCCCAGGCAGGCACATTTTATCTTGCGCTTATTCAAATTGCTTTCGATCACCCCTATGCTGCTCATGCCCAGAATAACGATAGTGGCCCAGTTGGTAAGTTGGGGGTGAAAATTGATCAGGTAAGCAATGCCCAGGATGAGTTCTACAAAAGGATACATCAACCCCCAGATGGGCCAGCGGGCAGCGATGATATCATACATGCGGTAGGTGGCTGCAAATCCATTTAAGTTCAGCAGCTTGAAAAAGGAAAAGATGATGAAAAAACCTGCCATGAAATGCCGCATCCACAACATCCAGGAGAATTCTCCAAATGGGTGTTGTACAAAAAGGCATACCCCGGCAATATAACTCACGATCAGGATCAGGGGACGGTAGGTGGAGAGGCTGGCTTCTGGTACTTCCTCTGCTACCGGAGCTGCGGTGGCGTAGTTTTCCAATTGATATTTCCCAGCTGCGGCCACTGCCTTTTGTAAGGGTTCAATGCTGGGCTTGCCCTTGCTCCAGACGGTAGTCAATCCTTTTTTGTGATCAACCTCTGCTTTTTCCACCCCGGGAACGGCCTGCAGGGCCTGCTGCACTTTGGCAGCACAGCCGCCACAGGTCATGCCACTGACTTTATATGAAGTTTTCATTTATAGTGAACGAACTTCTTTAGTTACGATGAGCTTCACAAGCTTTCACGCAAGCCTCGCAGGCATCTGCACATTTTTGGCAATGGTCGTGATCGTGCTGCCGGCAATCATCTGCGCAACTTTTACAGGCTGAAATACAGGCTTCCAGTAATTTTTTATTATGAATGTTGTACTGCTCTAAAGTTACCAAGGCATTACAGATGGTAGCGCATTCAATATCAGTGCGGATACAATCCGCCATGTTTTCCAGTTCAATACATTGGGAAGCACAATGGTTACAGGCAGCAATGCAGTCGTTTAGCTTTTGGATTAAATCTGAATTTTTCATTTGCTTAAGTTTTTAAGTTTATAATAAAATACAATTACACAAACCTAACTGTTTAGCGATCAAATGGATTTAAGGAAAACGGGAAAAGGGTTGTGAAATAACGGAAGGTTAAACCTGATCCAGGCTTTGGCGTTTTTGATGTGCCTTAAAGTCAGTTGGGCTGAGCCCGGTCACTTTTTTAAATTGCTGGGAAAAATAATGGAGGCTGCTGTAATCCAGCCTGGCTGCTACTTCTTTCACGGAATATTTACCATCGCAGAGGTACTCTTTAGCGATTTCTATTTTCAGGCTGATCACAAATTCGGAAATACTCCGGTTCTCGATCTTTTTAAAATTTTTACTGAGACTGCTGTAAGAGCGGTGATAGCGGGCGGACAGAAGGCTGGTAAATGGTTCACCCGCAGATGGATTGAACCGCATGCTTTCAATTAAAAAAGATTTGATGTCATTGACCAGTTCTTCGGCAGTATCTTCCAGCAATACAAAACCTTCTTTTTCTAATGCCTTTCGTAAGGCAGGTAAATCCGGCTTCTGCCCGGCCTTTAACACTACCCGGCCAAGCTCTACTTTTTCGGTAGCCAACTCCTGGGCTTTCAAGGTTTGCTTCACCGATTTAATGCAGCGCGGACAAACCATGTTTTTGATATGAATTACAGTAGGATTCATCTCTAAAATAATTTAATCCCTTGTAAGTAATTTCTCCACATCGGTTTGTAATTTGGGAATATGATGAAGTAAAATTGACCAGATAATTTCGTCTGAAACGCTGTCATAGGCATGAATTACCAAATTTCTAAGGCCTACTATTCTTCTGGAATCGACAATTTGGGTTTCCAG
>CAZBIF010000017.1:24336-26417 GCA_964492055.1 uncultured Flavobacteriales bacterium | reverse complement strand
TGCCGTTCAATTGCAACAAAAAAGCCGAGTGCCCGAACCAGATCAGGCGGTTGTTCTGGTTTTGAGCGATTTCCTGAGCATCATGCTTTACCACTGGCAACTCAAAGTCCGGCCTGGCATGGGGGGTGCCTTTGATAAATTCCCCCAGGGTAGTCATCATGTCTTTGAAGTTCATGTCCATGGCGGTAGTGATCTCATTCTGAAATTTACCGTCTGCATAATGTCCGGAGGCCCGGTAGCGAGCTTTATCGGCCTCGCTGTGCTTACCGCCAAATTCAGGACTGAAGGTGATAAAAAAGAAACCGAGGAGCACCTCCATAAGGATGATGCTACCAATAATGATTCCTGCCATTTTTAAAATTTTCATAAGGGTTTAGGCCATCTTCATGATCAGCTTGTCCCAGGCCTTATCGCCGAATACGGTGCGGATAAATACCGCGGGCTTAGCCAGGTAGCCGGCCCGGTAGCGGGTTTTAGGCTGCTTGGCCTTGATGGCTTTGGAAATCTCCTCAGCAATTATTGAAGGGGGAGAGGCCTTGCCGCTCCGGTAGGTTTGCTCCGTTCCCTTCTTTACTTTTTGCGCCATCTCTGCATAGGGTCCTTCGCCGGAACGCTCCATCATGGGTTCCAGCATCACCTCGTCGAATTCGGTTTTGATGCCTCCCGGCTCGATGATCACCACATCAATGCCGAACTGCTTGAGTTCCAGCCGCAGGCAATCCGACCAGCCTTCCAGGGCATGCTTGGTAGCGTGGTACCAGGAACCCATGGGAGTATACATTTTTCCACCCATGCTGCTCATGTTGATGATGGTACCGCTGCCTTGCTTTCGCATTTGGGGCAGTACCAGCTGCGTCAATCCCGCCAGGCCGAAGAGGTTGACTTCAAACTGTCTTCTGGCATCTTGAATGCTGGTGTCTTCCATAGCGCCGTAGATGGCGTAACCGGCATTATTGATCAGTACATCTATGCGGCTTTCTCTTTCTAAGATGGTATTCACCACCTCTTGCAAGTCTTCCTCTTTGGTGATATCCATTTTCAGGGCGATGGCTCCTCTTTTTTCCAGTGCTTTCATTTTTTCTAGCCTGCGGGCGGCGACATACACTGTATGGCCTTCAGTTAGCAGTTGTTCTGCGGTGGCTTTGCCTATGCCAGAGGAGGCTCCGGTAATTAGTATTATTTTTTTCATGTTGCGTTTATTTTTTCTTCATTCATTTTGGCACATTGAGCAGCTTGCCCGCCCTTTGGCGGGGAGCCGAAATGAGCCTTAAGAGTTATTCATTTAAAGCATCATTTTAGGCTGAATCAACATAACTCAATTGATATTTTTTCAGGATAATCTGATGGGTCTTTTTAATTTCATTGAGGCGCTTGAGCAGGATGGCCGCTGCCAGTCCGTCGATCAGCACCATCACCAGCTGTGCTTCCAGTTCTGGTTCCTTGAATCCCATCTCCCGGAAGGTTTGGATCAGCAGGTCATCGATCTTATTGCTTATACTGCTGTCGTAATGGTCAGTTTGCCATTTCAGTGCATAGAGCAATCGCCAGAAGGGGTATTCGCTTTCCACTAGCTCAAAAGGGATGGATAGAATGGTTTTAAGGCGCAGCTTGGGATCTGTTATAGCGGCCATAGGTTCCAAGAGGGCTTCGGCCTTTTCTTTACCCAGGTTTAATATGGCATTGAGCAGGCCATCCTTGTTTTGAAAATGCCGGAAGATCAGCCCTTCGGAAACTCCGGCCTCCTGCGCTATGCTAGCCGTAGAAGTATTCGCAAAGCCCTGTTCCGAAAACAATTCCAGTGCTTTGTGAAGAATGCGTTTTTGTTTTTCTGTCATAAAGTGAGTAATCACTTATAAAAGTACACATTTTTTTATATCTGCCTCGTGTTTTTTGATAAACGGTTAGGAACCGGGCTGATCCGTTTTTACCTTTATGCCTGCATTTAAAAACTTATCCCCCCATGAAGAAGTGGTTTTCTCTTTTTTTAATTGCTGTAATCATGAGTTGTGGTACCTTAGTGCAGGCGCAGGACAGCCTGCCGTATCGGGAGATCCCGGTTGCTCCGGAAACCTATTCTGCAG
>CAZBIF010000017.1:14108-24326 GCA_964492055.1 uncultured Flavobacteriales bacterium | reverse complement strand
GCCTGATCGACGGCCTGGGGTTTCGCTTTTACTGGGCTACCGAAGGCTTGCGGGAAGAAGATATTTCCTATCGCCCCAATGCAGAATCCCGCTCGGTGGAGGAGACCGTAGAACACATCTACAGCATGGTGATGCTCATTCGGCAGGTGGTGGGGCAGGAACAACTGCAGCTGGAAAGTCGGCAGGATTTTGAGGGGAGACGCCGGGCTACCTTAAGCAGCTTGTGGGAAACCGCCAAGCTATTGCGCCACGGCGAGCTCCCTTTGGATAGCATGGAGGTTAATACCAGAGAGGGGGAGTCCCTGCCTTTCTGGAATTTCATCAACGGTCCCATCGCTGATTGCATCTGGCATTGCGGGCAGATCGCTTCTTTTCGGCGCAGCAGCGGCAATCCCTTTAACGCGAAGGTGAGTTTGTTTTACGGTGAATTGAAAGAGTAAAACCCTTCCTCATCCCGGATGCTTCATGTTTATTTTTCCCGGCGATTTTTCCGGGGCTAGCCTTAGCTTGTGATGAGTGGTCGCCTGCAGCATGTGCTCAAGTTCTTCAAAATAGGCGGAGCAGTGAAAGGGTTTTACCGAAGACAAGGCATTGAGGGAGAATTGTTGATACACTTGCTCAGACATGTGGTAAAACTGATTAAGCCTTCGCTGAAATTCCAAAGGAGAATCGCACAAATACCCGTTGTAACCATGCCGAATCAGCCGGTTGTTCTCAGCAAGATCATTGCACAACACCGGGATGCCAACATTTAAATATTGCTTGGCTTTAATTCCTGACTTAGCGATTTGCACCGGAGTATTTAATAAAGTGGCTATACCGATATCAAATTGGCTGATCTCTTCCTGTAATTGTGTTTCATTATTCCAGTCAACCTCCTGCGGCATTTGCAGACTCACCTTGGAGCTAAACTGAAAGTAATCTCTGATCTGTTTACGATCACTTGCCTTCGTAACACCCAGCAGGATGAGTTTGCAGGGGAAAGAAAGGTTTTTAATTGCGGGAAAAACGAAACGAAGCAGGCTTTCCTTATGCCCCCACGCATAACCGCCAACCCAGCCTATGGTAAAGATTTTACTTTTGCCATTTTTGGCAATTTGCAGATCAGGTATTGGGGAAGTCAAATGGAAGGTATTTGGGTTGAGCGGCAGAAGATGCTTTCGGATCAGTTGACTCCCAGCGGTAACATAATGACAATTTCTGATGAAGTAATAAATGGTGGGAGGATGCCGTTCCAGGTAATCGGCGTCATCCAGGTCATATACCGTATGCTTGCGTTGCAGCAACACCAGCAGCTTGAGTAAGGTGGCGTAAATGAAGTTTGAACGCAACCTTTGTATGACTATCAAAGAATTCTTTTTTCTGAACCACAGGGCAGAGAAATAGGCCTTTAAAAAGAGTAGGATGCGTTTTGGGGTATAGCCTGGAATGACAAGCCGGCTATCGATATTCAGATGGGTATGGGCATAATCAAGGGGGTATTTTGCCCGGTAACGTACACTGGGAGAGTCCAGGTGGTAGTAGGCAAACCAATAGATGAACTCTATTTTTCTTTTTTTACCGGTTAGTTTCATTATTACCAGGCTAATTTAGGTAATGGAAATCAATAGTTCTTTAAATATCGGATTTAACACCAAGGTCAAGGTAAAAAGCTATAAGAGAATGAAAAATGAAATCCTGCCTCAATCTAACTTAGGCTGTTGGTCGAAAGCAAACGGCCTAACGCAGCCTAACCTAAAGTTTTAGAATATCTCCCTGCCCGGCTACCTGATAACCTTGCTTTATTACTTGTTTATAAGGGGCAGAGGCTGTATCCAGCATGGGATTGGTGTGGTTTAGGTGGATGAAGTGGATCTTTGCCCGTTCTTCCCGGGAGAGGGGTTCGAAAAGTATCATACTCTCCACCACTAACGGGTGGGGGATCTCCGACAGCGACCGGTGGCTGACTTCCGCGGCATCGTAAAAAGTGGCGTCCAGAAAGGCGTAATCCACTTCGGCTATCGCTTCCGTAATGGAAACTTCCCATTTCTCCCATTTATCAATGTCGGGGATAAACAACACCGACTTTTCCGGCCCCCGGATCGTAAAGCCCACCGTTTCGGAGAATTCATCCCGGTGAGGGACCCGGAAAGGAGTGACCGTCAGGGCAGGGGATAAGGTCACGGTTTTCTGATTCGCTAACGGTATTAATTGAATATTTTCCAGCTCCAGCAGCTGGTTCCAGGGGGCGTTTTCCTGCAAAAATGTGTACATGCGGGGCATGGTGTAGGTTTTAATGCCCGAGGCATGCATAGCCTCCCGGCCGAAGTATTGCAGACCTGTATAATGGCCGATGTGGGCATGGGTGAGAAATACCCCGCTTACCGGCTGTTCTACGGGCCATTTGCGCTCCTCGTTCAACGCTGCCAGTTGCTGCGGCAGGTCGGGAGTGGCATCGAAGAGATAGGTTTTTTGATGCGTAACATCGATTACTCCAAGGGAACTTACCAGGGCCAGTTTTTCACCTTGCCTGAAATACGCCTCACAGCACTTTTTCTCACAGTTAATATGCGGGGCTCCCCCGTCCTGGGCGATGCCCAGCACTTTGAGGTATACTTCTTGCGCCAAACCCGATGGTATGGTTAATAGATGGACTAATAAAAGAAGCAAGTAAACAGGGCTTTTCATTTAACTGCCAAAATTGAGAAATTATAAATGGAAAGATAAACTACACCTTCAAATAGCCATTCTTAGCTCAACTTGTACCGAAGGTTTTGTCAGCCCCCGCCATTGTATGTTTCTCCAATGATTTTCTGCATAAACACAAGGTCCAGCCAGCGGTCGAATTTGCGGCCCACTTCTTTCAGGCGGCCGACTTCGATAAAGCCCAGTTTTTCATGAAAGCGGATGCTTTCCCGGTTTTCCGCATCCATGCCCCCGATCATCACGTGTACCCCGGCTTGTTGAGCTTCATTTATCAGCTCGTTCATTAGGGCGCGGCCCGTTCCCTTGCCTTCCTTGCCGCTGGCTACATATACTGAATGCTCTACCGTATGCCGGTAACCGGCTTTGTGCCGGAAGGTGCCGTAGGTGGTATAAGCCACCACCTGTCCCGCTGTTTCCGCGATAAGCAGGGGGTGACCCTGCTCCTGTTTTTCGGCAAACCACTGTTCTATTTTGTCTTGGGGCCAGGGTTCCAGATCGTAGATGGCGGTGCTATGTGCAATTTCATAATTGATGATCTGCAGAATCTGAGGCAGGTCACTGAAGGTGGCGGGGCGGATGACAATCATGTTCTATCGGGACAAGGCTTACTTTAATCGCTCCAGCTTCCCTTTTCGCTTCACGATATTCTTATAATCCCACTGAATCTCCCGGGATTTCTGCAGCCAGCGCTGCAGGTCTTCTTGATTGATCTGATCTGGGTGGGTATAAAAGACAGAAGCATCTTTGAATTTCTTGCCACGTACCGTTAATTCTTCTTCCTCAAAATCAGCCCCGCTCCAGAACATCAGGCGGATGCCGGCCTTTTGTTTGCTGTAGCCTACAATCGGATTACCTTCGATAAACCAGACCGGATGCCCGTGCCAGAGCTTGCTTTCTGCTTCCGGCAGTTCATTATTTATGAGTTGGAAAAGGGTTAGGCAAATCTGTTGTTCAGTGGGTGTAAACGAGGCGTGATAAGCTTCTATTTCTGACTTCATACCGTCAAATTTAATTCGAATAAAGGTAAGTACAGCAAAGCTGCACGCACGGTGGGATAAAATGGCCACCCAGGCACAAAGAATACAGAGGTTTTTTCCACTAGTTGTAAAGATTAGAAATAATAAAGTGGCTTTACTAAAACAGTTTCAGTTACTGAGCAGGTTTTACTGCTTGATAAACTTTTGCCGTATTGACGATCCTTGTTGTTCTACCGACAACAAATAAACTCCCTTTTTCAGATGTGATACGGGGATGGTTTGATTATCTTTTAGTTTTCCGCTTTCAATCAGTGTGCCCATCAGATCGTGAATACGATAAGGAGTATTTTGAAAACTATCCAGGCCGGATAAGAAAAGCTGATCGGAGGTGGGGTTGGGGTGAAGGGTCAAATTGGTATTTGAATTCTTCTCGTTTAAACCCACAGGCATATTGGGAGATATTTTCAAAACAAATCCATCATACCTGCCATTAGAATAATATGTTTTGGAGTTGGTTAAATTGAAATTAAAAGCATCTCCGTATAGACCCGTCAGATATAAATTTTGATTCTTGTCTATAACTATATCATTGAAACCGTCTGATTCTTTACCGCCAAATGCTTTTAACTCTTTAAAAAGTCCACTAGAGTCGAGAATAGTATAATACATGTCAGAGAAGCTATATCCGGTAGAATTAATATTAAATTTTACAGTATCGACGGATATTGAATCCCTGAACCAACCACAGCTTAGAATACTGGTGTAATTGTTTGCATATTTAATCCGTCGTGCGGTTGAAAACCCTCTAATTTGCTTAACCCAATTGAATTTGCCATTAGGCAGAAGTTTTAAAATGAATTGATCATCATAGCCTGTAGAATATAAAGTTTCTTTTTTATTAGGTGATTTAAAGGGTATAGAATCCCAAAAAGATCCACTGGCAATAATATTGCCCTTTGGATCGATGTCTATTGAGTAGATCTCATCATCTCTCAATCCTCCATAACTTTTTGACCAGACAAATCGATTGGTACTGTCCATTTTTCTGAAGAAAATATCTTTTCCCCCACGGGAATTTTTCCAGCTATTACCAAAACTTACCCGCCCCTCTATTGTGCCCGCAAAAATGATATCTTCATTATTGTAATATTGAATGGCCTGAACCCTCCCGTTTTGGAAATCATCCACTCGAGCCCAGTTCATAATTCCATTTGAATCAAATTCTGAATAGAAATTGGTGCCGTTATATTTATCGCCTTGTATAATAAACTCTGAAGTGTCCGGATCAATATCTGATCTTTTATATGCTTTCCCTGCTAACATAAACTTTCCCTGAGGTGATACAGCAAGTCCTGAGTACAATGCATCAACTTGTTTCAACCATAAAAAAATTCCGTTTGTATTTATTTTAGTTATAAACGATCCTCCTGGCCAGGTTAAATTTATAGAATCAGCCAGCAGCGTATCTATACTCGCAGAAGTTTGATATATAAGTGAATCAGGCATTCTACCTGTAAGAATGATATTATTTCCATCATCAACATCGAATAAAATATAAGCTGGGGAGCCATAAAAATAATTCCTCCATATTACCTTACCTGTCGAATCAAGTTTTTCAATAAAACACAATGGACGATTAGGAAATGTAGCTTGTATGGCATTATTTCTTAGGTATCGTCCCCCATTGTATACCCGACCAAAATGGATCAAATAGCCCTTCTTATCAATTAATAGCTTTTCACCGGAGTCATAGTCATTAGTTGTATCAACTCCTCCGAATGTATTGATCCACTCTATCTGTTGAGAAATTGAGAATTGAACTATGGAAAAAAGTAGAAGAAGGAAAAAGTTAGATTTTTTCAAAGCGGTTTTTTCAAAGCTGTTTTAGGATTGTTCAATAGTAAGACATTTTTTCAATAAAGATGGTTGCTTCACCTAATCTCATCAATCTTCCCCGCCAGCTTCCGGTCCTTCTCCGTGACTTTACTACCGGCATCGTGAGTGGTCAGCCAGATCTCCACGGTGTTGTATACATTTTTCCATTCGGGATGGTGGTTGTCCTTCTCTGCCAGCAGGGCCACCCGGCTCATAAATCCCCAGGCGCTTACAAAATCATTAAATTCGAATTTTCTATAAAGTTTGTCATTTTCTTCTTTCCAGTTGTCCATGGCTTTTATTATAGCTAACAACTGGTAAGGGAGCTTGTTGTGCGGAAGGAATGTGGAATCTGGAATTGGTAATCTGGAAAGGAAAATCAGGGACAAGAATTGGGAAGGGACTAGTGAATAAGGAACGAAAAGGGGGAAGATTACTACTTTGTGATCAAAGCTATTGATATCCTACATCATCTAACCCTGAAGTCAGAAATGAGAAAATAATTAAAAACTTCCTTTGTGTCCTTTGTGCCTTCTTAGTGAGCTTTGTGGTTAGAAGTGATGAGTCTCTTGCTTTGACATGTTTTTGATGCGAAGTCCGTCATTCTGTCAGGATATGCCTGCTGGCATATCCTTTGAACCTCCGCTGCCGAACTAAATTGATTTTTTTAAATACATAATATATGGCAACAGGAACGATCAACGTACAAACGGAAAACATCTTTCCCATCATCAAAAAATTCCTTTACTCCGACCAAGAGATCTTTCTGCGGGAGCTGGTATCCAATGCCGTGGATGCTACCCAAAAAATGAAAACCCTCGCCAATCTGGGGGAGACCAAAAGTGAACTGGGCAATACCACCATTGAGATCAAACTGGACAAGAAAAGGAAGACCCTCACCTTCTCCGATCATGGCATCGGCATGTCCAAAGAGGAGGTTGAAAAGTACATCAACCAGATCGCCTTTTCCGGAGCAGAAGAGTTTGTGGAAAAGTACAAGGACAAAGCCAGCATCATCGGCCACTTCGGACTGGGTTTTTATTCCTCCTTTATGGTGGCAGATAAAGTAGAGATCTTTACCAAGTCGTATAAGGAGGATGCCAAGGCCGTGCATTGGGAATGTGACGGAAGTCCTAATTTCTCTTTAGAGGAAACCAAAAAACGCAGCGAGAGAGGTACCTATATTGTGCTGCATATTTCCAAGGACTCCAAGGAATTCCTGGAAGAAAACCGCATTACCGAACTGTTGAACAAATATTGCAAGTTCATGCCGGTGCCCATTAAATTCGGTACCAAAGAAAAGACGAGACAGGAACCTACCGGTAAAAAAGACAAGGACGGTAAGGAGGAGACCAAAGAGGTAAAGGAAACGGTTGACAACATCATCAACAACCCCGAGCCTGCCTGGACCAAAGCACCCGCCGATCTCAAAGACGAAGATTACAAGGACTTTTACCGCGAACTGTATCCCTTCAATTTTCAGGAGCCGCTGTTCCATATCCACCTGAATGTGGATTACCCCTTTAACCTGACCGGTATTTTGTATTTCCCCAAGCTGAAGAATAACCTGGAAGTACAGAAAGACAAAATTCAACTTTACAGCAACCAGGTTTTTGTCACCGATTCGGTGGAAGGTATCGTACCCGATTTCCTTACTTTGCTGCATGGAGTGATCGATTCACCGGACATTCCCCTGAATGTGTCGCGCTCCTACCTGCAGTCTGACAGCAATGTGAAAAAGATCTCCAACTACATCACTAAAAAGGTAGCGGATAAACTGGAGGAGCTTTTCAAGAAAGACCGGGAAGCTTTTGAGAAAAAGTGGGATGATATTAAGATCTTCATTGAGTATGGCATCTTATCAGAGGAGAAGTTCGCCGAAAAAGCCAAAAAGTTCACTTTATATAAAACCGTGCACGGCAAGTACTTTACTTTTGAGGAATACAAAAAGCACATCGAGGCCAATCAGACCGACAAGGATAAAAAGGTAGTTTTCCTCTACACTTCGGATAAGGAAAATCAATACAGCTACATTGCCGCTGCCAAAGACCGCGGCTACGAAGTGCTGGTGATGAATACCCCTTTGACCGCTCACCTGGTGGGCAAACTGGAACAGATCGATGAGCATGTCACCTTCACCAGGGTGGATGGAGATACCATCGACAATCTCATTAAAAAGGATGAAGAAATCCCTTCCAAACTAACGGAAGAAGATGAGAAAAAACTGAAACCGGTGATCGAAGAGGTGATACCAAAGGATAAATTCCAGGTAAATTTTGTGAGCATGAGCGAAAAGGAGCAGCCCATGACCATTACCCAGGCTGAATTTATGCGTCGCATGAAAGACATGAGTGCCATCGGTGGTGGAGGTATGATGGGCATGGGCAACATGCCGGACAGTTACAACCTGGTGGTAAATGCGAACCACCCCTTGATCAGCAAGATCCTCCACGAAAGTGATGCGGCCAAACAAAAGCAGATGGCAAAGCAGGCCGCTGATCTGGCTTTACTCTCCCAAAACCTGCTGAAAGGGGAAGAGCTCAGCAATTTCATCAAACGCAGCGTGGAATTAATTTAAACAAATAATAAGGGGAGAGGTTATGCAAAAGCTTCTCCTCTTTTTATATTTGAGCAGGCTAAAACAAACCAAATGAAAAGAATCATTAAACTTTCCTTTTTCGCATTCCTTGCGATTTCCCTTAGTTCTTGCGGTTACAACAACATGGTTTCCATGAGTGAAGCGGTGGAAGGGCAGTGGGCCCAGGTGGAGAACGCCTACCAGCGCCGGGCAGACCTCATTCCCAACTTGGTAAATACCGTAAAGGGCTATGCCGATTTTGAGCAGGAAACCCTCACCGAAGTGATTGAAGCCCGGGCGAAAGCTACATCTATCAATGTAAATGCAGATGAACTGAATCCGGAAGCTATTGCCAGGTTTCAGGAGGCCCAAAGTCAGCTATCCGGTGCTTTGTCAAGACTTTTAGTAACGGTGGAGCGCTATCCTGAACTAAAGGCCAATCAGAATTTCCTTGAGTTGCAGGCCCAGCTGGAAGGCACGGAAAACCGCATAGCGGTGGAGCGAAAGAAATTCAACGAGGCTACCCGTGATTACAATACCTATATCAAACAATTTCCCCGGGTAATTTATTCGGGCTGGTTCGGCTTTGATAAGAAAGGTTACTTTGAAGCGGAGAAGGGCGCGGAAGAAGTACCTGAAGTGGAATTTTAATATGGCCAGGGATCAATTTACGGACCAGGACCTGAAGCAGATCAAGGAAGCGATCTGGCAAGCGGAATTGAAAACCTCCGGGGAGATCAAGGTACATATTGAAAACCACTGCAAGGAAGAGGTGATGGACCGGGCAGCTTATCTCTTTGAGACCCTGGAAATGCACAAGACCGAATTGCGGAATGGGGTACTTTTTTATCTGGCCATTGAAGACCATCAACTGGCTATTTTGGGAGATGTAGGGATCAATATGAAAGTACCTGAGCATTTCTGGGATGATATCTATGAGGAAATGAAAAAACGCTTGCAACAGCAGGCTTATACCGAAGCTATAGTGAAAGGGGTAGGCATGGCCGCCAGCCAGCTGCAAACCCATTTCCCTTACCGGCAGGATGATACCAATGAATTAAGCAATGATATTTCATTTGGGAAATAATAAACTGAAAACCGTTTTTCTCCTAAGTTTACTGCTTTTTGCCAGTGGTTGGCTCAAAGGCAGCGATTGCATCCCCAGGGCCCCCAACCCCCCGCGGCTGGTCAATGATTTTGCCGACATTCTTACTTCCCAGCAAGAGGCTCAACTGGAAAATTACCTTGTAGGTTTTAACGATACCACTTCTACTCAGATCGCCCTGGTGTCCCTGACTGACCTCTGTGGGAATGACATTGCCCCCATCGCTTTCGAGATCGGGGAAAAATGGGGGGTAGGAAATAAGCAATTTGACAATGGGATAGTGATGCTAATCAAACCCAAAGTGGGGAATGAACGCGGGCAGGTATTTATTGCCACTGGTTATGGGCTGGAGGGTGTTTTACCTGATGCCATTAGTAAACGTATTGTGGAACAAGAGATGATACCCCGCTTCAAACAGGAAGACATGTATGGGGGTATCGTCCGCGGACTGCAAACGGTGGTGGCCATTGTGGGAGGGGAATATTCTGCAGAAAATTACAACAATCGCAACCGTGGCTCCGGAAAGGAAATTTCCTTAGCACCTTTGATCTTTATCGGGGCGGTTATCTTTTTCATGTTTATTGGAACCATCAACCGGGCCCGACGGTATGGGAAGAAAAACAACCTGAGCTGGTGGCTGGCGCTATTTTTAATGGGGTCAATGGGCCGCAGGCACCGGGGTCGCTACAAGGACTTTACTTCCGGAGGAGGTGGGTTTGGCGGTTTTGGCGGGGGAGGAGGAGGCGGCTTCGGTGGTTTTGGTGGTGGCAGCTTCGGTGGTGGAGGTGCCGGGGGGAGCTGGTAGATGGTTGTGGTTATTCAAATTGCAATTCCTCCACAATCAATTCAAGAATTTTTGGGTATTTCAATTCATAGGAGGGAATTTTATTAATCCACTCATAAGCCTGGCTATAATTTCCTTGTCGGATATAACTAATAGCCAGATTTAATTTAGTGGCATCATGAAACTGGTTGAGTGAATAAGAATATTTTAATTG
>CAZBIF010000017.1:11377-14065 GCA_964492055.1 uncultured Flavobacteriales bacterium | reverse complement strand
CCATCTTTTATACGATTATTCCTAACCAGCATCAATCCATAATTCGTAATGAACTCAAAATTGTAAGGACTGCGATTATAAGCCTGCTCTGCATAGTATAAAGCACTGTCAATTTGGTTCCGCTCATAATATGCCCAAGCGGTATAATTTGAGAGGGGAGTTCCTGATTGATCGGTAGTATAAAGATAGGAATGGGCTTTTCTGGAATGATAAATTACCTGCTGTAGGTTATACTTGTTTTTCGCTTTTAAAGTTTTATAAGTAAAATACTCTCCCGTTAATCTATAAAATGAAAACATTGAGATCCCAATGAGCAGCACCGAACCTGCGAATTTTGGTAAATTACTGCCAATTTTCCACTTTTCCTTTTCCGGATATACGTTTGCCATAAGAAATGCCAGCATCATTAGATGAAGGATGCGACTTGAGGGAAAACTGAGGGAGCTTATTATGAGGTAGCCGGCAAGGTAAGATAGAACAATTTTATCCTTATTTGCTAAAGAATTAATCTGCAACTTTTGGGTATACCTAAAAAGACAGGCCACCAAAATCAAACCACCAATAAGACCGCTCTCTGAAAATGTTTCAAGCCATTCATTGTGGGGATGTACAAAATTAATTTTACTCTGATGGAGCATATAAACATCATTTACCCCATATTTCATGAAGTTAAATTGCCAGTTTCCCTCACCTATACCAAAAAGGGGATTATCTCTTATTAATTGAATGGTTTTATGCCAGATCTTGAACCTTTCTTCCAGTGAATGCCACGAAAGAAAAGACATGTTGTTGGCAAAAATCTGATAGTTAGCAATCAGGGTTGATAATACTATAAATGATATTAAGAGGATTGAGATTAACCAGATCTTATTTCTGGTTTTTAACAGGATCCAGCAAATTAAAGAAATTAGTATTGCCAGATATACTGCCCTGGTCTGTAGGAGTAATAACAATAAGATAATCAGGAATCCCAATAATAAGAAAAAATAATTATGCCTACCCCTGTATTGAAAATAATAGAAACAAATACCGCTAAGTAAGAAAAGAAATGAGCTTGCAAAATTTTTATGAATAAAAAATACTTGCACCTGGTATAAGGATTTAAAGTTACCTGCATACTCTTGACTAAGTTCGCATGCTGCATATAACAGGCAGGAAATAGTTATAACTATAACCCCTACTTTAGTTTCCTTATGGGATTGTTTAATTCTGAGGTGATAGAACAACAGGAATACTATTCCGAAGAGCAATAGTAATACACATTCTGCCAGCCCTTCCCCCGGATTTAAGGTGAAGAAGATTGGGAATAGTTTTACTGCTATAAACGAAATGAAAATTCCGGAAAGCAATTTATCAGGCAGAAAATAACTTGCCTTACTACTACTGAATAGTAAGATTAAACTAATAAAAAGGCCAAGGAAAAATATTCGGGGCCCGTTGAAACCTTCTATTAAATAATGTTGAGATAAAAGAGGAAGGAATAATAGAATTAAAATGCAGATGCCAATTAAAAAAGGTTTAATCAGCTTTGGCATTTAGTTTATCTATCCATTTCTATAGAACAGTAATTGTAATAGGTAGAATCAGTTTGAAAATTAATTTCTATAGAGTTATTCTTTACACTTCCACTGCCGGAATACCTGACATCATTTTTATCAAAATTTACCGGAATATCAATCAATACGCCTTTTAAGGTGGCTTTAATGGCACCTGAAACCGGCGCTATTTTGCTAAATATAATTTCGTTGTTTACGGATTTAGATGGACTAATAGAAGTTTGAAAATCAGGGGTGGGCGCAGCAGAGGTGTTGCATCTATGAGTAGCTAAATAAGTTCCCTCAAGGTAAGAAGCTTCATTTCTTACGATCACAGTTCTGGCTACTACACGGGAGCCAACTCCGGCTGAATTAATTACTGAATAACGTAATTCATATGATCCTGCCATATCCTTATCCACAAAACCGTTGATATTTACTCGTGAACTGATATCGCTCCCATCTATATCAGTAGCTGTAGCTCCCGGGTCATTATAAGCAGTATTTAAAGCTGTGGTATCTCGGGCTTGCCCATTTATAGTTATTGTAGGTTTAGGCGCATTAGGATCGTTGTTCTTATCATCATCATTCTCATCATCACATGCAATGAAAGTGGTAATAAAAAAGAAGCCTAATAGAAAGGGCAGTAGTTTTTTTAACATGATAAATTGTTTAATCTTTCAAAGATAAATAAAAAATCCCCCTCGACTTAATCGAGAGGGATTTAAAATTATTTAATTATCGAGATTACAAATACGTCTGCAAATTGGTGGAGGCGGAAACCCTGCGCAACCTACGTAGTCCTCTTTCCTTGATTTGCCGGATACGCTCCCGTGTAAGGCCGAAAGTATTACCAATCTCTTCCAGGGTCATTTCGCTGCTGCCTCCCAGGCCGTAAAACAACCGGATCACTTCCGCTTCCATACCTTTCAGGTAAGACAAGGTGCGCTCCAGATCCTGGGATAAAGATTCCTGCAAAAGGGAATCAGACGGATCAGGAGTGTCGGAGTTCTCCAGTACACTTACCAGGCTGTTGTTGTCGTCATCATTGCTCATGGGAGCATCGATAGACACCTGTTTCTTGGACATCTTCAGGGACATTTCCACTTTATTCACATCCATTTCGGTGAGGTCACTCAACTCATCAGCAGTA
>CAZBIF010000017.1:4404-11367 GCA_964492055.1 uncultured Flavobacteriales bacterium | reverse complement strand
GAATTCGTTGGATGCCTTGCTGATCTTCTGTATCTCTCCTAAGCGGTTGTGAGGTAAACGAATGGTTCGTGAATTGTCCGCTGCCGCTTTCAAAATGCTCTGACGAATCCACCATACCGCATAAGAGATGAATTTAAACCCTTTGGTATGGTCGTATCTTTTGGCGGCCTCAATTAGTCCCAGGTTTCCTTCATTAATAAGGTCCTCCAGGGTAAGTCCGGTATTCTGGTATTGCTTGGCCACGGAGATCACAAAGCGCAGGTTAGCCCGTACCAGGCGGTTCAAAGCGCGCTCATCCCCATTCTGTATCTTAATCGCCAGTTCAACTTCCTCCTCAGCAGTGATCATCTCCTCCTTGGAAACATCTTGTAAATATTTCTCCAGGGATTTACTTTCCCTTTTCGTAATCTGCTGACTGATTTTGAGTTGTCTCATATTGCTCTTCCTAAATCTAAAAAGTTATATTATCTATTTTAAACGCTTTTACTTATCAAAAATTATGCTAAACCTTAGCGTTTTTTCTTTACTACGGTTTTATTCGTTTTTTTTTCCACTACCCATCGCTCATCAAATACCTGCGGCAGGTAGCGGTTGTATAATGCAAGGCGGATGCGTCCTTCTTTATCCAGCTCCTTTTCTGTAGGTTCCCCGGTAAATTCATATAAATTTATCTTGGGGTGCAACCGCATATACCTACGCACAATTTCCACAATGGTTGCCATCACCCTAAACATTTCAAAGCGATTGGTAACACTGTATTCCTCCCCTTCAAATTCATCGTTCAATACCCCAAATACAATAGATGTACTCAGGATATTGTTCTGCTTCCTGCCAAACCTTACTTCATATTGAATGCCACTTTCCGTTTGAAAATAGTAAGTTGAACCGCTTTCAATCGGAGGAGGAATGATCTGATATGCCGGTAGTAAAGGTCGCAAATCCGCAAGTTGCAAAATTAACCAAAGAAACGGGATATTAAAATCAAATTTTGGTAAAGTGAACTTTAAAAGACACTGCTTGCTATATAGTTACTTTTGCAACGCTTAAAAACATATTTATGAGAGGTTGGGGTAAATGGATCGGATTGCTGATAGGTTATACCTTTTTCGGTTTTTTTGGAGCGCTGATTGGCTTTGCCGTGGGGGCCATGTTTGATTCCCGCAGCAAATTTGAATGGGATGAATCTTTTACCGGGGAAAATTATTTCAATGCCTCTCACGCTTACCAGCAATCCCGCACCGGGGATTTTGCAAGCTCATTACTGGTGCTTACCGCAGCCGTTATGAAAGCTGATGGCCGGGTCCTGAAGACGGAACTGGAATACGTTAAACAATTTTACAGCCGGCAGTTTGGGGAAGAAAAAACCAAAGCCCTGATCTTTACCTTGCGCGATATTCTCAAGCAGCCTTTGCAAACCCGGGAAATTGCCCATCAGATCCGGTACCAGATGCAGTACCATAGCCGCCTGCAATTGCTTCATTATCTCTTTGGTATTGCCGATGCGGATAAGAACATCACCGAAGCAGAACTACGTGTGATCGGTCAGATTGCCGGCTATCTGGGAGTGAGCCAGGCTGATCTGGCCTCCATTAAGGCCATGTTTATCCGCCAGACTGACAGTGACTATAAAATATTGGAAATCGAGCAATCTGTTTCCGATGAGGAAGTGAAGAAGGCGTACCGGGCCATGGCCAAAAAATACCATCCTGACAAAGTTTCCCACTTAGGGCCCGAAGTCAAAAAACAAGCGGAAGGAAAATTCCGCATGGTGCAGGAAGCCTATGAAAACATCAAGAAAGCCCGCGGCCTTTCATAATCATAGGTAGTTTCTTCCGTTCTCACGGGAGTCCTTTCCTCCAGCGGTAGTTTCTTGAGGGTATCCTGTTCCTG
Organism: uncultured Flavobacteriales bacterium; assembly: GCA_964492055.1. Taxonomy (GTDB): domain Bacteria; phylum Bacteroidota; class Bacteroidia; order Flavobacteriales_E; family Vicingaceae; genus CAZBIF01. The sequence continues at coordinate 9,477 of CAZBIF010000017.1, read as the reverse complement.
GGATTTGGCAGGGGAGAGGAATTTGAATAAGCTGTAGTCGTATTTTTCCTTAGGTACTTCGCTGCCGCTCTTGGTATTTTTTTGTTCTGTTTGCTGAGGTTCTAAGTTAAGTGCAGCAGCGGCGCGGTTGTTGGTAGCCATCACAAAAGCCGACATGAAGAAACACGAAATCAGGGAAACTATGATCTTTTTCATACCTTGTCAGATTAAATTTCAGGCCGAATATAAGATTATTTCATAACAACTGAAATGCTAATCGGTTGAACGGTAAACTTTTAACAACATTTTGCAATTGAGTTGAAACAAGACCTACAAAAGATATGGCTGGCTTTTCTCTTTCCCCTGCTATTTACAGCCTTACTCTGGGTAGTCAAATACCTGGAAAATTTGTATGGATGGGATTTGACCTCCCAAGGGATCCTGCCCCGCGAAATAAGTGGTTTGCAAGGCGTATTTTTCGCCCCCCTCATCCACGCCGACATCAACCACCTGATCAATAACAGCTTGCCTATATTGATGCTGGGCTGGGCCATAGCCTATTTCTATACCAGTCTGTTTTTTCGCTTGTTTGTTCTATCGTATTTGCTGGCAGGTCTTTATACCTGGATATCTGCCCGCTATGCTTATCACATCGGAGCGTCGGGGCTGGTATATGCCTGGTTTGGTTTTTTATTTTTCAGTGGCTTCATTCGCCGGCATCTGCAATTGATCGCCATTTCTTTCCTGGTAGCTTTTCTTTACGGTAGCATGGTCTGGGGGGTGTTGCCATGGGACCATACCAAATCCTGGGAAGGGCATTTCTGGGGCCTGTTCGTCGGTTTGATCCTTGCCATTTATTACCGCAAGCAAGGGCCACAGCGTAAGGTATATCATTGGCCTGAAGAAGATGAGGAAGAGGATATTCCTCCGCCTTACATGAAACCGCTCACCGGAGAAGTTCCTCAAGAAAAGAGATCAGAATCGAAGGTTAAGGTAGTTTATCACTATGTACCTGCACCTAGAAAACAAGTAGAAGGAAAAGGCTAATTCTGTTTGCTGGCGCGGAAGAGTTCGTCTTTTTCTTCCTTGGAAAGGCTGTCGTAGCCGGAGCGCGAAATTTTATCCAAAATGGCATCCAGTCGCTCCTGTTTTTCCTGTTTGCGGCTATTGAACTCATCTTTGCTTTCCGCCGACTTACGGTATTTTACCTTTAGTTTTGACTTGGGTTTGAAAGAAAACAAACTTTTTACAACATCCGCTCCGTAGCCGGCCCAGGCGGTAATATCCTTTCCTTTTTTCCATTGCCGGGCAAAGAAAAATCCCAGGGCGGCCCCGCCGATATGGGCAATGTGTCCCCCGGAATTGGAATTGGAAATGCCCAGTAGGTCCACTACAAACCAGAAAATGCCGATGTATTTTAAGGGAATATTACCCAGGAACAGCAGGCGAATGGAAAAATTAGGGGCATATGTGGCAATGCCGATTACAATTGCCATCACTGAGGCGGAGGCACCCAGGGCCCGGCTGATGGGCATCACTTCCCGGAAAACGGGGAAAAAGTTAAAGAACAAGATGTACAATAATGCACCTGCAATGCCTCCGGCCAGGTAAACCGTCCATAGCTTTCGCTCTCCCAGGAACTCTTCGAAGATCTGTCCCAGGAAAAATAACCAGAGCATATTTCCGAAAATATGCCAGAAATCCACATGCAAAAACATGTAGGTTATAATAGTCCAGGGCCGGGTGATCAAGAACTCAAGCTTGGCCGGTACGGCCAGCCAGTTCATCACCCAGCCATCTGAGGAGTTCCCAGCCAGCATCAGCCAGAAGACCAGATGCAGCAGGTGAATGACCGCAAAAACTGCCACATTGACATAGATCAGGCGAAACAGGGTACCGTTCTCCCGGAAATTGATGCTGAATGAATGCTTACCGTAATACATAGTTAAAAGAAGTCCGTGGTATTCCGCCTCCAGTACTTGATCATGAAATAACCAAATAGCATACCACCCAGGTGGGCGAAGTGGGCGACATTATCCTGAGGATTGTCGGCAATTCCCAGGTAAAGTTCCAGGGCCCCATAAATGGCCACAAAATATTTGGCTTTCATAGGAATGGGAGGAAAGAGCAACATCAGTTTCACATTCGGGAACATCATCCCAAAAGCCAGCAGAATGCCAAATACCGCTCCGGAGGCACCTACTGTGGAGGTATTGATCAGGTTGTTCAGTTCCCTCAGGTTCTCATCCACATAATTTTGCCCCCTTTGCTTGATCTGCCAGCCTTCATCCAGTACCATGCGGTACATTTCGGGGTCAACATCAGAGAGAATGGATTGAATTCGCAATTCGGTAACCACCAGCTGTATCAGTCCGGCCCCTATGCCAGTAACCATATAAAAGATCAGAAAGCGTTTGGCCCCCCATACTTGTTCCAGTACCCGCCCGAACATATACAAGGCAAACATATTGAAGAACAGATGCATAAGCCCTCCATGCAAAAACATATAAGTTACCAGCTGATGAGGCTTAAAAAGCTCGCTGCTCCAGTGGTGCAAGCCAAACAAATTTGGCAGATTCCATCCGGAAGACATACCTACCCAGGTAGCTAGCAGCATGAGGGCATTGACGATGATGAGGTTTTTTACTACTTCCGGTAATCCCGACAGGGGGTTGCGCGCTCCGATCATGAATAGTTGAATTGTTTATTTAACTCTTCCAGGCTATAGGTAATTATGATGGGTTTTTTATTCGGCAAACTATAAGGCATTTCGCAGGCAAAAAGTTCATCGATCAGGGTAGACATTTCAAGCTGGCTCAGCAGTTTGCCCCTCTTAATGGAAGCACTTTTTGCGAGGGAATAGATCAGGGCGATCAGCGGTCTGTTCTGCACCTTATCGCGGTTTTCCTTGAATAATTCCAGGGTTTTCTCCAGCAACACTACCGGTTGTTTTTCCTCTACTCCTTCCGGAATTCCCTGTATCATTAAAGAGTGGCTGCCGAAATTTTCCCAGGAAAACCCCAAAAGTTTTAATTCCCCGGCAATTTCCTGCACCAGTTGATAGTCGGAAGCAGACAGCTCCAGCTCTTCGGGAAATAAGAGTTGCTGGCTGCCTTGCTGTTGTTTGTGAACGGCCTCAGAGTAACGCTCTATCAGGATACGTTCATGCGCCCGCTGCTGGTCGATTAGCAAAAACCCATTTTTCAATTGGCTGAGAATGTATCGTCCGTGCAACTGCATAAGTTTGACTTCCTGCCGGGACTCAAAGGTCTCCAGTTCCGTTTGACTCTTTGGCGGTGCGGTCTGTTCTGGAGCCTGATACAGTGATTCCCAATGGGATTGGGGCTTCTCCCGCTGGTAAGGGAAGCGGATGGGGTTTTGATTGGCTGTTTTTTCCTTTTCAAAGGGATTGTATTCCGGGTCTATCTGTATGGAAGGCATGCGGAAACCTTCTCCCTTTTTTAATACAGGTACCTCAAAGCTTTTTTCCTGCTCGAAATCCAGGGAAGGGGCGATGTTATATTTTCCCAATGCCTGCCGGATGGCGGTGCGGATAATGGCATAAATAGCTCGCTCTTCCTCAAATTTCACCTCCGTTTTGGTAGGGTGGATGTTGATATCGATCTTCGAAGGGTCAACCTGCATTTGCAAAAAGTAGGAGGGAAAATGGTCACTCGCAAGCAACTCTTCAAAAGCGATTTGCACCGCATGATTGAAGTAGGGGCTTTTAATAAACCGGCCGTTTACAAAGAAGTACTGTTCTCCCCGGGTCTTACGGGCAAATTCCGGTTTGCCTACAAATCCGCTGATGTTAACAATATCGGTTTTCTCTTGGACGGGAACCAGTCGCTGGTTGTATTTGCTGCCAAATAGGTTGACAATGCGCTGCCGGAAGTTGGAGGCAGGTAACTGATACACTTCTCCACTTTCTGAGCGCATGCTCATGGCCACCTGCGGATTGATGAGGGCTACCCGCATAAACTCATCCATGATGTGGCGCTGCTCCACCGGATTACTCTTCAGGAAATTGCGGCGGGCAGGAATGTTAAAGAAGAGGTTTTTTACACAAATATTGGTGCCTTTCGGACATTGGCAAAATTCCTGAGAGATCACTTTACTGCCTTCCAGCAGGAGGTGGGAACCCAGCTCCTGGGCTTCCGTGCGGGTTTTAATCTCCATTTGTGAAACTGCCGCTATGGATGGCACGGCCTCCCCGCGAAAACCCATGGTTTTCAGGGAAAAAAGATCGTTTACATCGGTGATCTTGGAAGTGGCATGCCGCTCAAGTGAAAGGCGGGCATCAGTTTCAGTCATGCCGCTGCCATTGTCAACTACCTGAATGAGTGATTTGCCGGCATTTTTAATAATCAGTTCAATGGAAGTGGCTCCGGCATCCACTGAATTTTCGAGTAATTCTTTTACTACAGAGGCGGGTCGCTGAACTACTTCCCCGGCAGCAATCTGGTTGGCAACAGCATCGGGGAGCAATCTGATAATATCGGGCATTCAGCGAATAAGTTGTGTGTTAGGTCCGAGCCCCCAAAATTACAAATTCTTATAGGGATAAAAGGGTTTAGGTATAAAGCAAATAATAGCAAATGCCTACCAGTACACACAAGATAATGAGCAACCGCAGCCCGCTTCCGGTATTGTATTTTACTCTCCGGTTACGGTCTTTCCATTGGGATTTGAAATCGGGGCGGTAACCTGAACTGTACTTTTCCGCGGTATCCTGCTCCATTTCCTTTTCGATCTGCTTGTATTTCTGTTCAAAGGCTTCTTTGTCCGCATCGTAATAGCGGGCAGAGAAGGTAAATTGTTTTGCTTTACGGCTTTTGAAAAAAGAAGAGATCATATATTCAAAGGTATGTATTCTCAACGAGAATAAGCAGGCATTTATTGCCGGAATCTTATTCAACCAAGGCTGTTTAAAACCGATGCTTAAGTGCAAACGAACTGGCTCGATGCTTGTTAATTTTAAACGGTTAATTACAGTATGAAAAAAATCATTTGTTCCTTTTGTTGCAGTCTGCTCATCGCGCTTTCTTCCTCCTTTCAACCGGCGAATGAGCCTGAGAAGGTGCCACCCTATTT
>CAZBIF010000017.1:901-4394 GCA_964492055.1 uncultured Flavobacteriales bacterium | reverse complement strand
CTAAAAACCATGAGCCTGGACCAAAAGATCGGGCAGTTGTTCAATGTGGCGGCCTATTCCAATAAAGATGAGAAACATACTCAGGAAATTCTCAGCCTGATCAATAATTACCATATCGGTGGGCTAACCTTTTTTCAGGGAGGGCCCCAGCGGCAGGCGAAGCTTACCAATCGTTATCAGAGTGCTACTGCCATTCCCCTCATGGTAGCAATAGATGGGGAATGGGGACTGAGCATGCGGCTGGACAGTACCCTGAAATACCCCTGGCAGATGAGCCTGGGGGCAGTGCAGGATGAAAAGCTGATCCGGCAGATGGGCAGGGATATCGGCAAGCAACTCAGAAGGCTTGGGGTGCATGTGAATTTTGCGCCGGTGGTGGATGTAAATAACAACCCAAACAATCCGGTGATCAATGCCCGCTCCTTCGGCGAAAGCAAAGAGCAGGTATCACGCCTGGGGCTTGCCTACATGCAGGGTCTTCAAGAGCAAAAAGTGCTGGCGGTGGCCAAGCATTTTCCCGGACACGGAGATACCGACTCCGATTCTCATAAAACCTTGCCTACGGTAGCTCATAGTAAAAGCCGCATCGACAGTTTGGAACTCTATCCCTTTAAAACACTTATCAATGAAGGGGTGGGGGGCATCATGACCGCCCATTTATACTTGCCTGCTTACACCAGTAGCCAGGTAGCAAGTTCTTTAAGTAAAGCGGTGGTGGATACACTGTTGAAACAGCAATTGGATTACCGGGGCCTGATCATCACCGACGGATTGAATATGGGTGGGGTAGCCAATTACCAGCAGTCTCATCTGGTAGATATTCAGGCCCTGCAAGCCGGCAATGATGTGTTATTGTTGTCCCGTGATGTGCCCGCGGCAGTAAGGGAAATTAAGGCTGCACTTGAAAAAGGTACGTATACCATGGATCAATTGGATCAGTCTGTGCACAAGGTTCTTAAGGCCAAAGAATGGATGGGGCTGGATAAACCGCAGCAGGTGAAATTAAAAAACCTCATGCAGGACCTGCACTCACCGGCTTTTGAAAAATTGAACCGGGATCTGGTAAAAGCCAGCCTCACCATTGCCAGGAATGAAGAAGAGATCCTGCCCATTCAGGACCTGACCAAAAAATTGCTGGTGCTTTCCTTTGCCAAAGAAGGTGTGCCTTACCGGCCGTTTCAGAAAGCCTTGAATTTATATACCAGAGTGGATACCCTGCACTTTTCTTCCTTGCCGGTAGCGAGGCAAAAGTCCCTGATTGACACCCTGATGACCTACGATGAGGTGATGGTTAGCGTTCACTTGTCCAATAAGAATCCCTGGGTATCGTACAAAGTAGATAATGAGTTTAAGAATTTCCTGAACGTATTGCGGTTTAAACGACCTTTCATTCTGGATGTATTTGCCAATCCGTATGCCTTGCAGGATTTTCCGGCTGCGGAATATGCTAATGGACTGGTATTGTCCTATCAGAATTCTACCGCTGCCCAGGAACTATCCGCCCAGCTGATCTTCGGTGCTTTTGAGGCAAAGGGCAGGCTGCCGGTAGGCATATCCAGGCAGATCCCTTTGGGAACAGGCATGGAGATTCCTTCTTTGGAGCGTTTGGAGTATGGTATTCCTCAGGACGTGCAGATGCCAGAGCGTATTTTAAAGGAGATTGATCAGATCGTGGAAGAGGGGGTAAAGGAAAAGGCCTATCCCGGGGCCCAGGTGCTGATCGCCGTTAAAGGAAATGTGATATACCACAAAGCCTTCGGCAAGCCCACATATGAAGAAAAAGATTCCGTGGATAAAATGGATCTGTACGATGTGGCTTCCGTGACCAAAATAGCCTCCAGTCTGCTGGCGCTGATGGATCTGGAAAGTCGCGGAAAAGTTGACCTGGATACCCGCCTGGGCAAGGTACTGAAATACACCCGGAAAACCCCCTATGAAGATCTTACCTTACGTGAAATCCTCGCCCATCAGGCGGGACTGGTAGCCTGGATACCTTTTTACCTGAAAACCCTGCATCACGGCCTGCCCCATTTTGATATTTACAGCAAAACGTATTCAGAAAAATTTCCCTACCGGGTGGCAGAAAACCTTTACATGAATGAAGCCTATCGGGACAGCATCTATTCCCGCATCCTGCAACAGACCAGGGTGAGTGATAAGAAAGAATACAAATACAGTGATATCGGATATTATTTTATCAAAGATCTGATTGAAGAAGAGGTAAAGCGGCCAATAGATGTCTACAATCAGGAGGAGTTCTATCATCCATTGGGAATGAACCGCACCACTTTTAAACCGCTTGAAAAATTCGATCGTTCTTCCATTATACCTACGGAAGTGGACAAGCAATTCCGGCGGCAACTGGTGCATGGTGATGTACATGATCCGGGAGCGGCCATGCTCGGTGGAGTGGGTGGTCATGCCGGTTTGTTCACCAATGCCAATGATCTGGCGAAGTTGATGCAAATGTATATGCAAAAAGGAAATTACGGGGGGAAGCAATACCTGGATGAAAAGGTACTGGAGGAATATACTGCTTGTCAGTTTTGTGCGGAAAAAATGCTACAGGACAAGGAAGAAAACCGCCGGGGCGCGGGTTTTGACAAGCCGGCCTATCCGGGTAGTCCCGGTCCTACTTGTGATTGCGTTTCCTTCAAAAGTTTCGGCCATTCAGGATTTACCGGTACTTATGCCTGGGCAGATCCCGAGCATGAGGTCGTCTATATTTTCCTTTCCAACCGGGTATATCCTACTGCGGAAAATAAAAAGCTGGTAAGCATGAACATCCGCACCCGCATACAGGAAAAGATCTATGAAGGGCTGGCAAACCCTACCTTTGCGGATTCAACGGCAATGGAAAAAAATTTATGAAAATCGGAATCGTTTGTTACCCCACCTACGGGGGAAGTGGGGTAGTGGCCACCGAACTGGGCAAGGCCTTGGCGCAGAAAGGACACGAAGTACATTTTATATCTTACGATCTGCCGGTTCGACTCAATACACTTACCCAAAACATCCGCTACCATCAGGTCACCGTTTCGGATTATCCGCTATTTGATTATCCTCCTTACGAACTGGTGCTTTCCAGTAAACTGGTGGAGGTAGTAAAGTTTGAGCAACTGGATCTATTGCATGTGCATTATGCCATTCCTCATGCTTCGGCAGCTTATACGGCTAAACAGATCCTGGAAGAAGAAGGTATACGTATACCTTATATTACTACGCTACATGGTACGGACATTACACTGGTGGGGAAAGACCGCTCTTTTGAACCGGTGATCTCTTTTGCTATCAATCAGTCTGATGCAGTGACGGCTGTTTCGGAGAGCCTGAAGGCGGATACTTACGAACATTTCAATACGAAGCGGGAGATAGAAGTGATCCCCAATTTCGTCTGCCTGGAAGAGTGCGAGGCTCCGGAGGTTGATCTGGAATTGAAAAAAAGGATAGCTCCCAACGGGGAGGCCATCATTGCCCACGTGTCTAATTTTCG
>CAZBIF010000017.1:0-891 GCA_964492055.1 uncultured Flavobacteriales bacterium | reverse complement strand
CAAGGTGAAACGCATTGGGGATGTGGTGCGGGTATTTCGCAAGGTACGTAGGCAGATGAAAGCCAAACTGATGATGATAGGTGAAGGGCCGGAATTGTATGAAGCTGAAAATTATTGTCGGAGGAAGGGCCTGAGCAAAGATGTGCGCTTTTTAGGGAAGGTCAACAACCTGGAGCAGATCATCGGTATCGCTGATCTGTTTTTATTGCCTTCTGAGTTTGAGAGTTTTGGCCTGGCTGCCCTGGAAGCCATGGCTGCGGGGGTGCCGGTTATCTCCTCCAACACCGGAGGCTTACCGGAGGTTAATGAACATGGTTTTTCAGGTTATACCACAGAGGTTGGCAATGTAGAGGCGATGGCACAATATGCGGTAGACTTGCTGAGTGATAAAGAAAAGCTACAAGCTTTTAAAGAGCAAGCCTTTGGTCAGGCCAAAAAGTTTGATCTGCTGAATATTTTGCCGCGGTATGAGAAATTGTATGAAAAGGTAATTTGAGCTTAAGATTGGTTTTATACTAAGGCCATTTGCGAGTTAGATTAGAGATCCCAAGACAATCTCTCTAAAGAATTGAATTTAGGAGTGGCTTTACCAATTCCTTAAAGCTCTATAGTTTGATGGTGGTTTCAAATCGAAGAATTGGGTAAACTGTATTTGGGCTGCAAATAGAGTTTAACGGATTGGCTCCCTTTGGTCGCCCATCCTATTGAGCTCCGTAGTCTAAATGAATCTGAATCCCTGCTTTGCAGGCAAGGGTTTTTTTATTTGTTTCTGCTTTTAGAAGGCTAAAAATTCAGGATCGGCTTCGCCCATCCTTCTGAGCTCCGTAGTTTGGAGTGTGGTTTCAAATCGAAGAATTGGGTAAACTGTATTTGGGCTGCAAATAGAGTTTA
>CAZBIF010000016.1:21915-26925 GCA_964492055.1 uncultured Flavobacteriales bacterium | reverse complement strand
AAATAAATCCGGGCCAGTGGGAAAGAACGGTACCGGCTGCACTGCCGATGTGGTTGATACTGATGATGGCCTGGCTGAAATTGGAAAGTACAAATTCAAAATCCAGTACGCAGGGTTCGCTCACTTTATGGAACTGCACAAAATCAGCCGAAACCACGGAGGCATTCAATCCGCAATTATCCCCGCAACTGCAATCGGGTACCGTAATGATCAGGCAACTGTCTTTGGTGCACCAGCTGGAATCCGTAGGATTATATACCTTCACCTGCAGGCAGGCCTGGGCCTGCCCGGCCTGGAGGCCGGTAATGTCGGCGGAAAAGCCGCTATCCGCATAGACCAAACTATCCTGGCTCACCGTCCAGTGATAAGCGATCAGGGAGTCGTTCACACAATCCGGAAAAAGGGTAGTATTAGAAAGGCTGAGGACACAACTGTAGGGATCAATGGAGGTGGTAAAGGTAGGTTCAAATGCGCAGAAAGGCGGATATACCGGAATACAAATGGTATATTCACAATTCAGTCCCGGATTGCTGGCCACTACTTTCAGGCAGAGGGTATCGCCCTGCAGGGGCAGGGGAAGTACTACTTTACCGCTGAGGGGCCAGGCACCGGGACTTAAGGACGTAGGCTGTCCGGCATAGAAATGGGCAGGCTGCCCGGCGTAAGTAGCGGTATACTGCAGCTGATAACTTCCCTGAGGGTCCCCACTGAGCAGGGCATCCACGTCTAAGTAATAAGCCACACTATCGTTGTTGTTGTAGTTGAAGCAATCCAGCCTCAAGTTGCTTAAAGAAAGGTTACAGGGGTCACAACCACCTACGGTAATATCCATGGTACCGGCAGAATCCGTGCACCCAGCAGGGCTGGTGGCCCGCAGGGAATAAGACCCGGCAGCGGGGGGCAGTTTTTCCCGGGTACCGGTGGGGGCTGCCATGGGCAGGCCATAATTTTTCCACTGGTAGCTCTGCATAAATGGGATACCGGGCAGGCTGTCGCTGAAGGTGGAGGGCAGGCAGTAACAACCGCTCATGAAATTGCTGAAATCCGGCAGGGGGTTGATGTCTATGGCTTCGGTACCCAGACAACCTCCTGGGGTGGAATAGAATACCTCATAGGTGCCCGCCCCGTTCGCGGTAATGCTGGCCCCGGTGGCCCCTGTGTTCCAGAAGTAGGCATTGCCGGCCGGGCTGGCGGTAAGGTTGACGCCCTGCTGCTCGCAAAGGGGGGAGGCCGGGCTGGGAGTAATAACAGGTGTTGGGGCAGCTGCCAGTACGGTTACCTCCAGGGGGGCGGAAGGCGCCTGGCAGCCGGAGTTAACATCTGTAAAAGTAATGTGAAAACGGTAGGTGCCTGGGGGAAGTTTTTTACGGTATTCTGCCGAAGTGGCCCCGGTATCGGTGGTGAGCACACTGTCTTTGTACCAGCTTACGCCTAATTTCGGATGATTTTGGGTGCGCAGCACCACTTCCTCTTCCGGGCAGTAGGTGAGTTTACCGCTGATGGAAGGGGTGGCCGGCTCGTTCACCTGCACCTGCACCGGTTTGGTGACAAAGCGGCAACCGGCATTATCGGTAAGGGAAAGCTGGTAGCTGCCGGTGGTTTTAGCCTGTATGCTGGCGGTAGTGGCCAGGTTGGACCAAAGGTAGGATATGGGGGTGTTAGTGGGAGAAAAGTTTAGATCGAGACCTATCCCCACACTATCCCCTAAACATAATGGGCTGGAATGGGCTTTCACTGTAAAAGTGCTAAGATCATTCCCTTTCACCTGCACTATCTGGGAGGCGGTATCCCGGCAACCGTTGTCGTCTACCAGGAATAAATAAACGTCTTCAGTAAATGATAATGTAAAATCCCCCTGCTCATCCTCAAAGGAAACGGTAGGGCTGAGCTCGTATGAGGATTTGGGTCCGAAGTTCCAGAGATACTGCGCTACCGGTCCGGTAGAGGTATTGGTAAAGCTTAGGGGTTCCTGCTGGCAGGTGGTAGCGGGGCCGGTAAAAGCAGCCTGCCCTTTTACCGGTACGGTCAATGGTTTATTAACGGAGCAGTTGGTACCATTTACGGAAAGGCTTACGGTATAAGTACCTGCAGGGTAGCTTACCAGGGGGTCATTGTTGCTGTTCAAGGCAGTGCCCCCGCCGAAGTTCCAGGTGTATGCAGGAGCTGTAGGTGTGATATAGGTAGAGGTGTTTAGCATTTTATAAATGAAATTGGGATCCCCGCAATCCTCCCGTACGATCTGAAAATCAGGCATGCTGTTAACGGCCACATCGAAATATTCCGGGGTACAGAGGGTATCCCCATTCTTCAATACCTGCACCCACAGCCAAATACGGTAATAGCCGGCCTTGGAGAAGGTTACCCCAACTCCATAAGGCCCCATGGTATTTGCTATGGAATGATGTGAACTGTCAATAACTATAGAGGCAGATATAAAAGTGCAATGCAGGGTAGTTACATTACTTACAAAGAACTGATTACATCCGGCGTTGCCTAGTTGGGTTGTAACCACATCAATCCGGTCTTTAACCACTGACACGGTACGGTAGATAATACTATCCGGGTAATAGGTGCTGTCGGCAATCACCGTATCCCCCATTACCAGGCTATCGGGCACTCCGGGGCAACTGCTGTTTCCGCAGTTATTGATCAGGCTAAGTGAATCCTCGGATATACAGCCGTTGGGGGCAACCACCGTTAAGTGATAGTCACCATATGGCCAGGCAGTACCTTGCAGCGTACTTTGTGTACTGACTACATTGCCGTTCAATTTCCAGGTATAAGTGTAATTACCAGGAATAGCACCCTGTAGAGAGGCTACAAATAAAAAGGGGGTAACCGTATCACATCCGGGTTTGGAAGTATCTTTAATAGTAATATGAGCGGTAGGACCCTTCCGAATTGAGGAAACTGCCACATTACTTAAGGTCGCTGTACAATACGCATTCTGCTGGGTGGCAGTTACTTTGGCAATGATCTGTTTGCTTTCCTTAAAAGAGATCACCGGGTTGGGCGAATTGTAAGTACTATCATTAATTACCCAGGTAGGATTGCTGCCATTGGTAAGAAAGGATACCGGGGTTCCAGGACAAGGCGTATCGGGACTAAAGGTAATAGTGGGTAAACTAAATCCATAGGAGGTAACCGTATGCTTTAAAGTAAAATCCTGACCGCATACTGAGCCTTTGGCGATCAGATCCGTGCGATAGGTTCCCACTGCATCAAATACCACTTGAATGGAATCCCCCAGCCTGCCAGTAATAATACTGCCCGCCGGGGTGGAATCCAGCTCCCAGCTCACATTATCGGGCACAAAGCTCAATTTGAAAGTGACCGTATCCCCCCCGCATACATCATAGGGCCCCAGGATCTCCTGGGTAACTCCCATGGCCGAGGCCAGGTTCCTACTTTTAAAATTGGAAATACAGCCCGGTTCAGCAAGTTGCCGGTAAGCGGCATATAGCTGGTATGGGGGCGAAACATTCCAATTAACCGTTATACGCTGCCCGGTCGAATTAGCAGGTTGCCCACCCGCAACAACCCATTCAACAGCATGACCGGATTTGGGGGCTACACTGTAGGTATAGGCTGAAGCTCCACAAACGGAGTTCTGGCCAAATATAGAGTCAGGCCCGGGAGGCGGAGGCAATACCTCTATCTGCAATACCGCGTCGGTACAATAGGAGGGTGCCCCTTCCACTTCAATGGTATACAATCCAGGCGCATAGCTTCCCCAGCCAATGGGCATACTGCTGCTGAGGCTATCAGTGCGGAGTATGGTACCTGTGCTGTCTTTCAGTACCCAGGCGGTTACCGGGTTTTCCACGGAAAGCAGGGTACTGTCGTTATGGCAAACCTCATCCGGGGCTTCGATGCTCAGAACCGGCCTGGCAGTGACATATACCGAAGTAGTACCCGCACAACCGATCACTGGATTGGTGTAAGTAAGCGAAATAGTCCCGTAATTCCCGTCCACATCCACGATTATTTCATAGCCCTTGTCTTCCGCAATGGTGCCCAGGCTGGCATCCACCGTCCAGCTATAGTCACTGCCGGGGATGGGGTCTATAAAAAAACGTTTTTCGCCCATGCCACAAACGGGATTGTCTCCTTTGATGGGAATGGAATCGGTAAGCACGGCGATCTTTTCCACCGAGGGGGCAGGACACATGCCCGGGCAATTACTGCCCTGCAGTTCTATGAACCCCAGATGGTCCTGCCAGACGACATCCACGGTATTTCCATCGGAGCTGCCCAGAATAGTGCCCTTGGTGGCCGACCACTGATAAGTGGCGCAGGAGGCTGGCGTGGAATAACTGACGGTATCCCCGGCACATACCACCGAAGGACAGACGATTTCCGGCCCGCTGCTGGCAATTACCAGTACATTTACAGTATCCCGGTCTATGCAATTGCAGCCGTTCTTACTGCTTAGGATCAGGGTATAATTACCGGGAGAGGCATAGGTATGCGAGGGATTGGCCACGCTGCTGTAGTTGCCGTCCCCGAAATCCCAGAAGCTGCTCAGGCCGCCGGTGGAAAGGTCTTGTAAAAAGAGTTCCGCCCCTTCGCAAATGCTGATGGTGCCCGCCTGCTCCCCTGGCTGACTGCCGATCTGTGCCACAGGGGCTTCGATCACCTCCACGCACTTGCGGGAAGTATTGAAACAACCCTGGGCATTTACGATGGTTACCTTGATCTCATAAAATCCGGTATTTCCCCAGCTGGTGGTAATGGTAGATGTATTTGCGCCGGTGGTATTCTGGGTGCCGCTTACTTCCCAGCTATAAACAGCACCGGTCAGAGAGGTGGTGGTGTAAGTCATGGGCTGGTTTTTACAGGCCGTCAGGCAGGTATCGATGAGTACATCGGCCCCCTGATTGCAACTGCTGTAAAAATCAGGGATGATTACCGGATTGGGCGGGGCTGCCACCGATACATTCAGGGTGTAATTGCCGGTATTGGTACCTGCTGCGGTATAGGTTTTAAGTTGTACCTGCCCGCTGCCGG
>CAZBIF010000016.1:11269-21905 GCA_964492055.1 uncultured Flavobacteriales bacterium | reverse complement strand
ACCTCTTCAGCAAAAATGGTACCATACTCACCACCCGCTGCCGGGGAAGCCCCACTCCACCGTAAAACTATTGCCGTTTGCCTGGCTGGAAATTGCACCAGTAACGGACCAGATATAGCTATTTGCATTACCGTTAAAGGTATAAACAGTGGTTTCCCCACTGCAAACGGTGGTTTTTCCGTTAATCTGGGCTTGTATAAAGCCGGAAAAAAAGATCAATAAAAAGGTGGCCGTGATGCCGAGAAGGTGTTTTAGTTTCATGGTAGAAATGTTATTTGAAGGTGTTACCCTACAATGATTAAATTAAAAAAATGAATTCTGCTTTTTAACCGCAGCCCATTCTACCACAAATAAACCATCACTTCTCTGGGGCTAATCTTTCCCAATTATTCCATCACAATCGGTTAGGTGGACCCATTTAGTTATTTTTTCAATATCTACAGCTGTAATTATTTGCAATTTTTTTCCTACTTAATCCGGCTGCTAAAATCTTAATTCTGCCTAGCATTCTTCTCATGGTTTTTGAGTATTTTCATCTACCGGTTTTTGAGTAGAAACTTTATAACCAAAAAAAACTCCCGGCCAAATGGCCGGGAGTCCGGACCTGAATTTTGCTGTAGTTTAACTAAAACGAAACCAGGGAAACTCCGACGGTGAAGGGATACAATTCAGGTCCGTTGTCATTCTCAAATAACTTGGTCAGGCTGTAGGTGGCATAAAGGGTAAAATCCCCGTAACCGATACGCACCATGGCACTAAGGGTAAAGGGATAAAGACTAAGATCGTCCTTGTTCTTGATCTTGAACTCCTCTCCGCCCTGATCATAGATCTGTTTAGTTTTGGAACCCAGGCGCAAACCACCCAGCAGCCCGGCAGCCAGGTGAAATGAATGATCTGCATCCCGCCCCAGATTGGTCTCCAGCATCAGGGGTACCTGCAGATAGGTAGATTTAATGCGGTTTTTTTCAATGCTTTTGGTAGTGTCACGTATCCCATAGATGGTGTCGTCTGTACTGATGATGGTATAATCCCGGGCAAGGTCATAGCTGTTGAAGGTAAATCCCAGACCGGTAACCAGGCCAAACTTTTCCTTGGCTACAGGAATATACCACTCAAAGGGGTTCAAACCTACGCTAATACTTTTGGCGTAATTAAGATCAAGGAACTGAGCTTCCTTCTGCAAATCAAAACTATTGGCCGGACTCAACCAGCCATTGATCCCCAGATCGATGCCCGCATAGTGATTGGTACGTTGATGGGTCTTCTTTTTGATTATAATGGAATCCCCGCCCACACTATCGGTAGTTGATTTGGTGCTTACGATGATAATCTTTTTTCGCTTGGTGGTAATGACGGTAGTGTCCCTGCCATCTTTTTTCTCTTCCTTTTTTTCCACCTCCTGGGATATGAGGGGAACACTGAATAGAATAACCAGGACAACTGTAATTAACTTTTTCATGAGCTGTGATTTGATTTGTTTATGGGTAGGACGGGCAACTGCCGGCTTTGTTACAGCCCGGTAAATTATTTTTTTTGAATGCTGAAACTGCCGATGTGCAGGGCAAACCCTTCCTTGTCAGAAGTTTTTTTTGGAGGTTCTATTTTCAGTTGATCGTTGGTAAGGGCAGCCAGTTCGTCCACCAAAGCCTCACTAAAGGTTTTGCTTTTTAGGAGATCCTTTTTTACTACTTTTCTGGCATACCCGCCCAGGGTATAGGTAGTATCCACCCTATTCCCCGCAGCAGTTTCTGCTTCTGTTTTTTGCGATTCCGGCTGCCGGTAAGCCATCCCTTCCTCATTGGTCACAGCATTCATTTCGCCATTCCCTGTCTTTCGCTCGGGTAGCTTCACTTCTGCCTCCTCAGTTGGGGAAAGGGATGGCATTTCCGCAAGCGTTTCTACCTGCTCAAGGGCCGCGGGCCGAGGAGTGGGTTTTTTTACTTTATCTTCCTTTTGCACCGCCACGTAGGTAGCAGCCTCATCTTTTGCTTTTGCCTGGGGATTTTGGCGGGCATTTTTACTGTTGGTATTATCATTGACCTCCGCTATCACAAACAGGCTGGATATGGTTGGTACTTCTGCCTGAGACGAACTATTTATTTCAGTTAATTGAGAGGGGGCATAAGTGGAGGAGTCGAAATTGAGATCCAAAAGCCACAAACACAAAACAGCAGCGGCAATAGAGGCCGCAGCGGCACAATAAGGACGCAAAGGAATTACCCTTGGGTTGCGGTACAATTTATCTTTCTCCGGAAAAGGCAAATGGGCAGGAGTAAGTTTTGCTTTGCGATAACGGTTTAACTCATCTAGTAGTGCGGGCTTCTCCGCAAGCATCCTGTCTAGGGTAGCCGCTTCTTCCTTACTCAGTTGCTGCTCCACTGCTGCGATCATCAAATATTCAGGCTGATCCAATTCGGTAAGGGATTCTTTTTTCAGTTGTTCCTTAAACCCCGGATCCAAAGAAGTAGCCGGGGCTGGTAGTTGCTCCAGAGGCACCTCTAAATCCGCTTTCAACTGAGGGTGTTTTTCAAAAAAATCCATCAAAGTTTTACGCTCTTGCCTACTGAGATTGCCTTCCAGGTAATCCAGCACAAAAGCCTCGTAATTATCTATACCGATCCTCTCTTTCATATCACCCGCTCTATGCTTACTAAATATTCTTTCAAACTTTTTCTTCCCCTGAAAATATACACCTTCACTTGTGATAGATTCAATCCGGTGATCTCACTGATCTCCTGGTATTCATATCCTTCGTAATCCCGCAGCATGATCACCGTACGCTGTACTTCAGGCAATCGTTGCAGGGCTGTTTCCAGTACTTCGTTCAGTCCGGAATAGGCTGTAGTATGCATGTGCTTTTTGTGCGCCACCTCATTCCAGTCACCCTGCCGGCTCTCCTTCCTGATCAGATCGATCATGATGCGGTAAGCAGCAGTGAAGAGGTAAGACTTGCCTTTATCTCCCTCAATGTCCTTCCGCTTTTGCCACATGCGGGAAAAGGCCTCCTGTACGATGTCCTTGGCCTTTTCCGAGTCTTTTAGATTCTTCAGAATAAAGCGATAGACATTATCGGCAAACTGCTCTACCGTCTGGTTGTATTCTTTGACCGTCATTTTCCCTGCGTTCTTAGGTGGGACGTGCAACTACCTTAAAAGTTACAACCAAAGTTAATTTAAATTGTAAGCTTACAGAATACGTACCTTTGAAACCAGGAAAGGCATCAGCAAAATGAATAAAAAAACGAACAGTAACAAGGAAAAGAACCCATCGAAAAAGCCGGCAGGCAAACCGTTCAAAAAAACTACCGCCGGTCCGAAGGTCAAAAGAAAAGCGGTAGCTGCCAAGCCGGAGGAAATTCGTCTGAACCGTTTCCTGGCCAATGCAGGCATCAGTTCCCGGCGGGAGGCGGATAAATTGATCCAATCCGGAACCGTGAAGATCAACGGGGAGGTGGTGACGGAGCTGGGCACCAAGGTAAAGCCGGGCGATACCGTACACTACGGTGGGGAATTGATCCGGGGTGAAAAAAAGCAATACGTTTTACTCAACAAGCCCAAAGGCTACATCACCACCATGGACGATCCCAAAAACCGCCGCACCGTGATGGAACTGGTGGGTCGTGCCTGCAAAGAACGGATCTACCCTGTAGGCCGGCTTGACCGGGCTACCTCCGGCCTGCTTTTATTCAGCAACGATGGTGCCCTGACCAAACGGCTCACCCACCCCAGCGGAAATGTGAAGAAGGTGTATCACGTGACCCTGGATAAAAAGGTGACCAAAAACCACCTCATCCAATTGGTAGAAGGGATCGAACTGGAAGATGGCATGGCCTCGGTGGATAAAGCCTGGTATTTCAAGGATGGGCAGGACAAGGCCCAGATCAACCTGGAATTGCATTCCGGTCGTAACCGCATTGTACGCAGGCTCATGGAAGCACTGGGCTACCAGGTAGATAAACTGGATCGTATTCAGTTTGCGGGCTTAACTAAAAAAGACCTCAGCCGGGGGCGCTTTCGCCATTTGACCGAAAAGGAAGTGGGCTTACTGCATCGCGTAGCCGGCTTGAAATTACAACAGAACGATTAAGTTTCCGTTAGTGCGGAATGAAGCGGCTCAAACAAGCTATAGCAGTACTCTTTGGTTTATTCTTTCTCCTGCTTGCTTTTGCCCTCCTCTATGCCGCTTTATACGGGGATCAGATAAAAGCCGAGGTGATCCGGCAATTGAACCGCAAACTGACCAAAGAAGTAGCGGTGGAAAGGGTAGAATTCAGTTTATTGAATAATTTTCCCAAAGCTTCCATTATTTTTCATGAGGTGTTGATCCTGGATCAACAGGATACCCTGCTTGCCGCAGGCAAACTATTCGTGAAGTGTGATCTTTTTTCCCTTTATAAAAAGGAATATAAAATTGAAGGACTGGAACTAAGCGATGGTTTCGTCCAACTGAAGATCAATGCTAAAGGCAGGCGAAATTTTGATTTTTGGGAAAACGAAGAAGAAACCCAGGCGGGTTTTAACTTGAGCTTAAATGATGTTCGATTTTACAATTTTGGCTTTACCTATGCGGATGAAAGTGAAGATTTTATGCTTCGGTTTCGTACCCTGAATACAAAGGCCAAGGGAGATTTTTATCAGGCCATTTATGATCTTTCCGTAATGGGGGAATTTGAAGAATTTTATCTTAAACAAGCTGATTTCACTTTCCGGCCGGATAAGCCCATTCAACTTTCCTGCAACGGGCGGGTAGATGAAGATAAGCAGCAGGTACTGATCCGGGAGGGGAAGATTACGGTAGCCAAAGTGGGCTTTGAAACCAGTGGTGCTGTGCAATATGAAGGAGCAACCGCACTGGATCTGATTATAAATTCACCTCATATAGATCTGGAAGCATTGTTGAGTGTGCTACCCTATCAAGTAAGAAACCCTTTGCAGGTTTATAAAATAAATGGTAAGGCAGATATCAGCGGTACGATCAAAGGTTCTTTTAGCGGAGGGGAGTTACCGGTTTTCTCTGCCCAATTCCAACTTTCGGAAGGCTCATTAGAGCATGCGGAAAAAGAACTTCATTTTCAGGATTTAACCTTAGCCGGAACCTTTCAGTCAGCTGCAGGAGGTAACTTAAACATCACCGAATTTTCTACTAGGCTGAACAACTACCCATTATCAGGAAATCTTCAACTAAAATACCTGAAGAACGCACAAATTACTTTTGCAGGGCAATGCCGGGCAAATCTGCCATTTCGCGATGTACTCATACTGACTGATATAAAAAGCATGGAAGAAGCGGAGGGGAAAATAAATGCAGATGTTGAGTTCAGCGGAGGCTATCACCGGGAAGACAGCCTGAACCTGAAGTACCTGCGAAAAATGCAATGGTCTGGAAAAGCCGATTTGCAGCAAATTGCTTTTAAGCAAAGTGAAAAGATCAAGGTGGAAAAGCTGAATGGTGAACTGGTGTTCAAGGAAGGTGTGCTGGAAGCGAAGAATTTAACTGCCCTTATCAACCAAACAGAATTACAGGGACAGGTCAGGGCTTACAATCTGCTTTCCTGGCTGGATCGATCGGCAGCTCAACCGACTGAATTGATCGTGCGGGCAAATTTAAGTTCCCCTTTCGTAGACCTGGAAAAGATCATCGCTCCCTCCTCGGCCACCAATGACAATAATACCCCGATATCAAATGAGCAAAAACCCCTGACCCTTTATCTTACAACCAACCTTTCTAAACTAGCCTATAAAAAATTCATCCTGAATGAACTACAGGCCAACTGGCTGTTTTCAGGGAATAAAATCCTTGCCAGGGAGATCCGGTTTAAGGCCCTGGAAGGAAAAACCAGCGGGAACCTGCTGGTTCAACTACTTCCCCACAATGAATTTTCCCTAACCGCTGATGCTAGTCTGCAAGGCATAAATATCAAACAACTATTTGCGGATTTTGAAAACTTTGGTCAAAATACCCTCACCGCAGACAATCTACAGGGAACCCTCAACAGCGAAGTGCATTTCCAGGGTTTGTGGAACGCCGAACAACAATTAGATCAGTCATCCATACTTGCGGATGCAGAAGTAGAAGTGCTGCAAGGTGAATTGATCGATTTTAAGCCCATTTATAAGCTGTCGAAATACATTGAAGTGGAAGAACTGGAAAAGATCCGCTTTAAGCGCCTGAAAAACCAATTGCATATTGCGGCTGAAACCATTTATATTCCACGTTTTGAGATCAATTCTTCTGCCTTTGACCTCAGTCTGGAAGGCACCCATACTTTCAGCAATCAGGTAGATTATAAATTCACGGTTTTTCTGGATCAATTTCTGGGGCGCAAAGCCCGTAAACCTGCCCATACTGAATTTGGCTACATTGCCGATGACGGACTGGGTCGCAGCCGTCTGTTCTTAAGCATGCAGGGAGATATGGAAGATCCGGTGATTAAATACGACAGCAGGCAACTCAAGCAACACTGGAAGGATGAGATACGCAATGAGAAGCAAACGGTAAAGCAACTGCTCAAAGAGGAGTTTGGCTTGTTTAAAAAGGATAGCAGCCTCAGGGAGGGCCCGGGGAGTAAAAAGACTGATGAAGTGCCCTTTCAGATAGAATGGGAGGAAAATGAGGAGTCTCCTCAGGATAAACCACAAACAAAACCTGAAAAAGAGCAAAGTAAAAAGGACAAAAAAGGGAAAATTGGAAAATTTTTGGATAAAATTGCTCAGCCTAACGAGGACGAATACGAATAGCCTAAGGACTACATTTACTATTTTTTCAGCAACTATCTAATATTTTTTACCGTCATATAGGCGTAAAGAGGGAGGATTTTGAACATTTATTCAAAAAAGCAGCGTTGGAAGTTCGTATTGGCCACTATTGCCGCCGTTATCGTTTTCGTTTCCCTATGGTATACCAACATTCTGGTAAGTGAGATTGCCGAAGAAGAAAAAAGCAAGATCAAAGCCTGGGCAGGAGCGATTCAGAAAAAAGCCGAATTAGTAAATTACACCCAGCAACTATTTGAACGTATAACCGCAGAGGAAAGAAAACGGGTGGAGATATGGGCGGAAGCCAACCGCCGGGTGGCAGAGGCACCCATAGATGAGGACCCCACTTTTTACACCCAGATCCTTTTCAGCAATACCACCATCCCCATGATCCTCACCAATGAGGAAGGAAAGATCACCGGGACCAGTAACCTGGATTCCACTACCACCAACGATTCTGTATTGCTGAATGAGCGCCTGCAAGCGATGCGGAATGCCAATAAGCTGGTGGAAATGCGCTATTTTGAGGAAAATAAGGTGTTGCTTTACTACGATGAGTCTACTATCTTTTCTGAACTGCGCAAAGTTCTGAACGAACAGATCGAATCCTTCAACCGGGATATTATCACCAACGCGGCCTCGGCCCCGGTAATTTACACCGACCATGAGCAAAACGTGATTGCCTTTGGTAATCTGGATTCTTCCCATATTCAAAACCGGGAATTTATAGAAGAAAAAATTGAAGAAATGAAAGCGGTGAACCAGCCCATCGCCATCCAGCTGGGTGACGGCCCGGAGCGTTATATTTATTATGATGACAGCCCCTTGCTGGTGAAGCTCAAACTTTACCCTTTTGTACAACTGGGCGTAATTGCGTTATTCCTCCTGATCGCCTATTATTTATTCAGCACAGCAAGGCATGCCGAGCAAAACCAGGTATGGGTGGGTATGGCCAAAGAAACCGCCCATCAATTAGGGACCCCCCTTTCCTCCCTGCTTGCCTGGATAGAGGTATTAAAAAGTAAAAACGTCGACAAACAAACCATCGGTGAAATTTCCCGTGACCTGGGCCGCCTGGAAACCGTGACCGAACGTTTTTCAAAGATAGGGGCCACGCCCAAGCTGGAGCAGAATGATGTGAACCAGGTGGTGAAAAATACCCTCGCCTATCTCAAACAGCGAATTTCAAAAAAGGTGGATTTTTCGCATACCACTTCAAATGGCAAGGTGGTGATGGCTTGTGTAAATGTTCCCCTGCTGGAGTGGGTGCTGGAAAACATCATCAAAAATGCGGTGGATGCCATGAGCGGGGAAGGGAAAGTGGATATCCACGTTACCGATCAGTCACAGTTTGTTTACATCGATATCAGTGATAATGGGAAGGGTATTCCCAAAGGGGCAAGGAAAACCGTGTTTCAACCGGGATATACCACCAAGCAAAGGGGATGGGGACTGGGCCTTTCCCTGGCTAAAAGGATCATTGAAAATTATCATTCGGGAAAGATCTTCGTAAAACAATCTGAAATAGATCAGGGAACCACTTTCCGGATCGTCTTAAATAAAATGGTGCAAAATGGCCGGAATATACATTCATATTCCTTTTTGTAAACAAGCCTGCACTTACTGCGATTTTCATTTTTCCACCAGTCTGAAACGCAAGGATGAATTGCTTCAGGCACTGCAAAAGGAAATAGCCCAGCGAACCCCTTATCTGGAAGGGGAACTCATCCGAACCGTTTATTTCGGGGGAGGCACTCCCTCTTTGTTAAGTGCGGAAGAGATCAATGAAATACTCCATAATATTCACAACCATTTTTCTACTGCTTTGGAAGAAATAACCCTGGAAGCAAATCCGGATGACCTTAACCGGCAGAAATTGCAGGAATTAAAACAAACAGCCATAAACCGCCTTAGCATAGGAGTGCAGTCTTTCAACCCCTCGATTCTAAGCATGATGAACCGGGCGCATAACCAAAAGCAAGCCATTAATTCCATCAAAGATGCGCAGGATGCCGGTTTTGAAAACCTCAGCCTGGATCTGATCTACGGGAATCCCGGCCAATCAATCAGCGAATGGGAAAATGACCTGCAACAATTTTTCGCATTACAAGTCCCTCACCTTTCGGCCTACAGCCTGACCATAGAACCCCAAACCAGACTGCATTACCAAATTGGAAAAGGGAAAATCCCTATCCCGAACGATGGCGTTGTTTACGAGCACTATCAACTGCTTCAGCAGTATATCGATCATTATCTTTTCGAACAATATGAAGTTTCCAGTTATTGCCGTGACAAGAGATACGCAAGGCACAACAGTTCCTATTGGAAGGGTGAAAAATACCTGGGCATTGGCCCTTCCGCTCATTCCTATAATGGGCTTACCCGCCAGTGGAATGTGCGCAATAATGCAGTTTATATTAAATCCGTGGAACAGGGTCTACCCTATTCAGAAAAAGAAGAACTTTCTGAAGTAGACCGTTACCACGAATTTTTGCTTACCGGACTGCGTACCAGATGGGGTTGTGATCTCCGCTTTCTGCATGGGCATTTTTCAGATGAACTCACTACCCACTTTCACAAAGCCCTGGAACAAGTGGAGAATTCATATTGGAGGATAGAAAATCACCACCTGATCATCAACCGGCACCATTTATTTCAATCGGATGAAGTTATTAAAAAACTAATGTTCTGAACTCTCCTTCACAGACATGAGAATTTCGTCATTCGCTGATATATTTGAGAAAATTTAAACTCCTGCAAATGAAAAAATCACTGCTGTTCCTGCTGATTATCAGTTATGGTTATCTATTGAAAGCCCAGGATGTGCATTTGGGAGCCAAAGCGGGCGTCAATCTGGCCAATATTTACGGAGATGATGTAAAAAATGAACTGGACAGAAGAACCGCTGCCCATCTGGGATTATTTCTTGATTTTCAGCTTCTGGATTTGGTGGGAATTCAAGCCGAATTACTGTATTCTGATAAAGGCGCGGAGGATTTGTCATTAAGTTATGTGGATGCTCCCCTCCTTTTAAAAGTTTTTCTCAGCGATCATTTCAATCTGCAAGTGGGCCCTCAGTTCAGTTACATTATAAATGCTGAGGAAGCGGGAAAAAAAACCATGGATCATTACCACACCACTGATCTTAGTGCCGTGGGAGGAATTGGCTTTCAATTTGAATCCGGTTTGCGTTTTTCAGCCCGATACATTGCCAGTATTCATTCCATTGGCGATGAATATCAGGAAAAGCGAGAAGTACTTGAAGGCGGTCAATTAACAACTGAAATAGTAAGCATGCCTGCCCTGGACGTGAAAAATGCGGTGATCCAGATTTCCCTGGGCTATGCTTTTAATTGAAAGAGATATCCGCAAAATTATTTACGCGAATGGGTTACTTATACTTTTGCCAGAGTTAATACTGCAATTATATTGAACAATTTGCGAGATATAGGGTTTGACAATTATTAATCAAACCAAGATGAAACATTTAATCCATTCTTTCTTCATTTTACTTATTTCCCTGAGTAGTACTATCTTGTCTGCGCAGGATACTAAGGTAGGTGTCAAAGCAGGGGTAAATTATACCACCATTACCGGTGATGATGCCAATAATGTAGACGCCCAATGGCAGTACCACGGCGGCTTATTTGTACATATTAACCTTACCGAAAACCTGATCTTCCAACCAGAAGCTTTATATAGCCGGCAAGGCGCTGATTTGAATGAAGGTGGGGAATTAGATCTTTCTTATTTGAACGTGCCCTTATTGATCAAATTTAAATTTGCCGAGCGTTTTGGGGTTTATGCCGGACCCCAGTTTGGTGTGATTATGAAAGCACAAACTATTTATGATGATCCAAATGGAAAAGAAATTACCGCAG
>CAZBIF010000016.1:0-11259 GCA_964492055.1 uncultured Flavobacteriales bacterium | reverse complement strand
TTCAGCACATTTGACATTGGGGGGGCTTTTGGGTTTGAAGTAGATCTTCCTTTTAACTTAAAGACCGGTGCGCGATATGTCGTAAGCTTCCCCTCTATTGGGGAAGATTACCAGGCAGATTTCGATGCAACAGGACAACCTGTTCCATCGGGCACAATTCCAGCTGCCGATTTAAAAAATTCCGTTATTCAGGCTTACGTAGGTATCGGATTTTAATCCCTTTCCGTTTTAAACTTACGTATATCTAAATTTAACCATCCTAAAGCATTTTCACCCAATAATTTGGCTTTTAAATCCCGGGAGTAATCCATGGAACGGATCAGCTTGCCAGGTTGCAACTCGCCCAAAGGAAACGGATAATCCGTTCCCAGGGCGATCTTATCTTCCCCCATCAGGGCAATGATATGATCGAGCATTCTGGGTTCATGCACTAAAGAATCAAGGTAAAATTTGCCCAGATATTCCCTCGGGTTAATTTCGTTATCAATGGCACACAGATCCGGCCTGACATTAAAACCGTGTTCTATACGCCCGATGGTCGCAGGAAAAGAGCCCCCGCCATGGGCAAAAGCCACTTTCAGTTCCGGTAAGCGTTCAAATACTCCCCCAAAGATCATAGAACAAATAGCCAGGGAGGTTTCTGCCGGCATCCCCACCAGCCAGGGCAGCCAGTAGCGTTCCATTTTCTCTTTGCCCATCATGTCCCAAGGATGGACAAAAACAGACATGCCCAGATCCTGGCATGCCTCAAAGACCGTAAAAATTTCCGGCTCGTTTAAATTCCATTCATTGATATGCGAACCGATCTGAATGCCAGCGAGCCCAATTTGCTTACAGCGTTCCAGTTCCTGCACTGCAAGTTTGGGAGCTTGCATGGGCAGGGTGCCCAAACCGATAAAACGATCGGGATAATTCTGCACAATACCGGCAATGTGGTCGTTCAGAAAGGTCGCTACCGTAAGGGTATCCTTAGGTTTAGCCCAGTAGGAGAACATAACTGGCACGGTGGACAGCACCTGTACATCAACCTGCTGTTGCCCACATTCTTTCATACGGGTTTCCGCATCCCAGCAGTTGTCCTCAATTTCCCGGAAAAAACGGTCGTCCATCATCATCCTCGCACAACAGGGTTTGTGATGTTCCAGATGGATAAATCCCCCGTAACCGAACTTGCTTTTAAAATCCGGAATGTTTTCCGGCAATATATGGGTGTGTATATCTACTGTGAAAAGGTGATCACTCATTTTTCGACAAATCGTTCATCCACTTCCATCACCGTACCGCATTTCTCGCAGGTTCGTAATTCCTCTGAACCATAAAAGCGACGAAATACCGGCAAGAAGTCTTTTTCAATGCTTTTTAGTTTAAAATATTCTTCATACAACTTGTGGTTGCAGTTATCGCAAAACCACAACAGCCCGTCTTTTTCCCCTTCCTTTCTTTTCTGTTCGATCACCAGCCCTACGGAGTTGGCTGAACGAATAGGCGAATGGGGAACTTTAGGAGGGTGCAGGTAAATATCGCCCTCCTTTATGGGAATTTCCACTGCCTTACCGTCTTCCTGGATTTTCACTTTAATATCCCCTTCCAGCTGATAGAAAAATTCTTCGCTTTCATTGTAGTGGTAATCTTTGCGGGCATTGGGCCCCCCTACCACCATAACAATAAAATCAGCATCTTCATATACCTGTTTGTTGCCTACCGGTGGTTTGAGGAGGTGACGGTGCTCGTCTATCCATTGTTTAAAATTAAAGGGTCTTCTGATGGCCATGGCTTCTGTTTTTAATAAAGCCTAAAGTAACAAGATTTCTTTAGTTGTAGAAATGATTGTACTAACTTCGGCATTCAAAAGAAAAGAATGGATTTAAACTTGAGTGGAAAGACAGCCCTGGTTTGCGGAAGCACCGCCGGCATTGGGAAAGCAATAGCAATAGAATTGGCGGAATTAGGGGCCAACTGTATCCTGATGGCGCGGGACGAAAGCAAATTAAAGAATGTGTTGGAAGAACTGAACAGGAACAACGGGCAGGACCATGCTTTTAAAGTGGCAGATTTTTCCGATACTACCTCTGTGCAAAAGGCACTTGATACCATCAGCGTGCCGGTGAATATCATTATCAACAATACCGGTGGCCCTCCCGCCGGTCCCATCACCGAGGCTGAAACAGAGGAATTTGAAAAAGCTTTTTCCATGCATTTGCTGTGCAACCACCTGATCGTGAAAAAGCTAAAACAAGGGATGATAGATACCGGCTACGGGAGGATCATCAACATCATTTCCACTTCGGTAAAACAACCGCTGAACGGACTGGGTGTCTCCAATACCATCCGGGGGGCAGTGGCCAACTGGAGCAAAACCCTGGCCAATGAACTGGGACAGCATGGCATCACCGTAAACAATGTATTGCCTGGCGCTACCGCTACCGAGCGACTGAGCTCCATCATGGAAAATAAGGCAGCCAAAAGCGGAAAAAGCAAAGCAGAGATCCGGCAGCAATTTGAAAATGCCGTGCCCATGAAAAGGGTAGCTGAACCGGAAGAAATTGCCGCAGCAGCAGCTTTCCTTGCTTCCCCGGCAGCTTCTTATATCAACGGCATCAATGTGCCGGTGGATGGAGGCAGGACAGGCTGTTTGTAGTATCTCCCTTAATTCAATATACTTAATACCATGCGTAGTTGATCATCCAGCTGAGTATCCGACAGATCTGCTTTTGAAATGGAACAAATCCCCAGCTGTATAGTGTAAAGGCTCGAGGCAAGGGTGAGTATGTCCTTATATGCGGTAAGCTGTCCCTTATCAAAACCATACTTTAAATAAGTGACATAGATCTTCTCATAAGCCCTGCGGTCTGCTTGCAGTATCTCCCTGATCTCCGCTTCGGTTTGTCCTAGTTCGGTCAAACTGTTGGCCATGAAACAGCCGCGGTTTAGCTTGCCCTTTTTACTGCGGTCGAGCATTTCACGAAAGAGCAAAAACAGTCCTTCACGCACATTGAGTTGATAGTACAAAAACTCCCCGGCCCAGGTGGCATACTTCTCTGAATAGGTGGTTAAGGCTGCCCGGAATAACTGTATTTTGCTGCCGTAGGTATCGTACATGCTCGCCCGGTTGATCTTTAGCTTTTTCACCAGATCATTCACCGAAGTATTGTAATATCCCTGCTCCCAGAAAAGCTCCATAGCCTGTGCTACTTTTACGTCTTCGTTGAATTGCTTATTTCTGCCCATTAGATTTTATTTAATGGTAAAATTAGGGTGGTAAATGCTCCTTACTATATAAAATAAAAGGAATTTTTGAACAAATGTTCCAGCTCATATAACCGTAAAACTAATTCTCTCCCATAAGGTTATGTATCTATGGATCAATACGATTTTTCAGCATTAAAGGCCCTCTTTGTCAATTGCACCTTGAAAAGGTCACCACGCCAGAGCCATACCCATGGCTTAATGAAGGTTTCTGCAAACATCATGGAAAAAGAAGGGGTTAGCGTAGAGCAATTACGGGTAGTAGATCATGATCTCCCCCCGGGAATACAGCCAGACATGACTGAAGAAGGCTGGGAAAAAGACGAGTGGCCGGAATTATTTAAAAAGTTTAAACAAGCGGATATTCTCGTAATTGGCACTCCCATCTGGCTGGGGGAAAAATCCTCGGTCTGCAGTAAATTGATAGAACGTATGTACAGCATGAGTGCGGGGACGAACGAGAAGGGTCAGTTTATTTACTACGGAAAGGTAGGGGGATGCATCGTCACCGGCAATGAGGACGGGGTGAAAAGCTGTGCCCGCAGTATTTTATACGCTTTACAGCATCTTGGCTACTCCATACCCCCACAGGCGGATGCAGGCTGGATAGGCGAGGTAGGCCCGGGCCCCAGCTACCTGGACGAAGGTTCAGGGGCGCAGGAGAATGATTTCACCAACCGCAATACCACTTTCATGACCTATAATTTACTGCATCTGGCAAGCTACCTCAAGGAAAATAAGGGGTATCCCGCCTATGGTAATTCCAGTAAAAAATGGGAGGAAGGTAGAAGATGGGGCTTTAAGCAGGCTGAGAGGTAAAGTTATTTTCCCTGAAAAAAATTCTTGTATTATTTTTACCTGCATAAAAAATCCGCAGGATGAAAGTGCAGGCTGATTCGCCGAAAGAATACATTGATCAATTAGCAGAAGACAGAAAAAAGGTAATCTCCAGATTGAGGGATACTTTATTGCAGAACCTGCCGGAAGGGTTTGAAGAACAAATGACCTACGGCATGATCGGCTATGTGGTGCCCCATGAACTTTATCCGGCAGGCTATCATTGCGACCCCAAACAACCCCTGCCATTCCTGAGCCTGGCTTCCCAGAAAAATTTTGTGGCTCTATATCATTCCGGTATTTATGCTGATCCTGAGTTGCATGATTGGTTTGTAAATCAACATCCAAACCATTGTAAACATCAACTGGATATGGGAAAAAGCTGTATCCGATTTAAGCATATGCAAGACATTCCCTACGATCTGATTGGGGAATTAGTGCAAAAATTGTCTGTTGAAGAATGGGTTGAACTGTATGAGCGCAGGGTAAAAAGATAGGCTCATGCCCACCCATTCTTTCGGGCATGTTCTAAAGCGTGATGTGAATCCTTCATGATCAAAAAAGGAATATCCAGGGATTCCACGATCTTTTCCAGGGCTGATTTTCGTTCATCAGAGGAGACATGACGAATGTAAATGGCCAGTACACGCCCGGGAAAGCGACGGTGTATTTCCAGATAGACCTCAGGATCTTTTTCCCCGCTATCCCCAATGCAAATGAATTTCAGGTTTTTATAAACTGTGAATACTTTCTTGATATTATTGAATTTGTAGACCTGAGAATCCTGTTTTATCCATTGCTTAATACCAATTCCCAGATCCCGTAAAATGAAGGGTGCTTTTGGAATATTGTGGTGATCACAAAACTCCGTAAGCATACTGTATAGGTTATAGGAACTTCCTGAAACAAAAAATAAAGGATTTTCTGCATTGCGTGATAGCGCTTGATAGAGATCTTCAACCCCTTCAAAAGGCAGCCGTTGCTTGGCGCTTTTACTAATGGTCGTGAGGATCATTTTAAGAGGTCGGAGCACATTGGTTTCCAATATCGTATCATCCACATCGGAAATGATCCCAAAATCACTTTCTTCGTCCGTATAATATACCTCCGCAGTGGTAGTTTCTTCATAAGCTGCCTTCCAGGGCATTTCTACAATTTTAATCTCAGCTTCATGCCAGCCATTGGGAACCGCTTTTTCCGGTATATTTTGAAAGACGAGGGTAAAGTAGCCCTCTTCGTCACTGATCGCCTTGGCTTTTGTCCCTAAAAAATTTCCTTCTATCCCTACTCCCGGTATTTCATCACTTTCATAGCTCTTCCACATACGGCGGATATTGTTCAATAAATTTTCTTTGTAGACACTATCTTCATGAAGGATTTTTTCCCTTTCCAGTACCCGGCCGTGCAGGTAAACAATTTCGCGGTTTCCAAACCCCCGGTAGGGAAAAACGATTACAGGTTTTATCAACCTTAACTTTTCCTTGAGCTTTAATTTCAGGCTATCGTAACGGCTTTCAGAGCTGACGAAAAGTTTCTTGAAACGATTCATGAATGAAAAACTAACAAGAAGGGATTTGCTTGGTTTAAAATGTTATTCAATGAAAATTTCAACCCTGCGATTTTTGCCCCTGCCCTGGCTATTCTCATTAGTGGCAACGGGATATCTTTCCCCATGGGAAATTATGGTAATGTTGCCTTCTTGCTGTAAATTATTTTCAACCAAATAATCGCGAACCTCTTTGGCACGCAATGCTGCTACCTTAATGTTGTTTCTCTCTGATCCTATATTATCTGTGTGGCCCACCAAGTGGATTTTCTTGCTTTTCCTTATTTGTTCAGCAATTTTATCCAGTTTCGCCTCGTCATTGGCTTTTACTGCCCAATCATTATAAAAGAAATAGATGATGTAATCATTGTTTTGCTGAGGTTTGTATCCAGCATCCGCGGTTGTCTGCACTACTGTCGTCTTCGTTCCTCGACCCTTATACACAAAAGCATTTTCTTCCAGTTTTGGTTTAACAGTTCCTTCTTTTGTTTTTACAACTACTTCCATTGATTTCAACATACTTTCATCCACATCCAGTGGTTTAATGCTGAAAAACTCATCCATTGCTAATTTTTGAAATGAAAATTTGCCCTCTGCATCAGTATATAAAGTATCCAGCGCATAACCGTTTTCGTCATAAACCACCACCCGTGATTTGGCAAAGGGCAATGATTGAAAAGTAAACCTGCCTTCGATCAGGTTTTTCTGCAGCAAGGCAGGGTTGGTGCGGGATCCATTTGTGGATACGAGGTACCTCCCGATTTTTTCGCCTTCCTCATTTTCAATATATACCAGCCCAGCCATATCCGTGGCGTTTAAGGGCTTTACTACATATCCCTTATCCAAACTGATCTTATTATATTGAAACTTGCCCAACTCATTCGTGATAATGGTATCCACCGCAAGTCCATTTTCATCATACACCACCAGGGTGGTATTTTTTAAAGGAAGGGAATTATAATTGAACACCCCGGTCATGATCTTATCCGCCAGTCTCTTTTCTTCTTCACTTTCGACATACTGGGCTACCTCATTACCATCCTCATCTATAAAATACACCTGTCCGCCCGTATCTTCAGCATTCAATGGTTTTAAAGTTAACTCGCCATCAAGTGCTATTTTTTCATAATCGAAGTGCCCGAATTCATCGGTGAAAATAGTATCTATAGGAAATCCGTTTTCATCATACACAACCAGCGGGGTATTCTTCATAGGTAATTGCCGGTATTTGAAAATCCCTTTTAAAACCTCCCTGTCTAGGAGCTTTTGATCACTGCTTACCACATAACGCGCGACCTTATTCCCCTGGGCGTCTGTAAAATAAACCAAGCCCCCGGAATCGTCCCCTTCAAGCGGTTTAATAGTGATCCCCTGGTCCAGGGCAAATTTATTGTAATCAAATCGCCCAAACTCATCGGTAAGAATAGTATCAATAGCGTTACCGTTGGCGTCGTAAATCACCAACTTGGTATTGGCGGCGGGTAATTGATTGTATTTAAATATTCCTCTTAATACTTTCAGGTCAAGGGCCTCCTGCTCAGCACTAACTACATACTCAGCGATCTGATTGCCCTTTTCATCGGTCATGATCACCAAACCCCCGCTGTCATCGCCACCTAGTTGCTTGATGCTGATGGTTCCGTCCATGGCCATTTTCTGGTAATCAAACCGGCCAAACTCATCAGTCAAGACAGTATCTATGGGAAAGCCGTTTTCGTCATAAATTATTAGTTGAGTATTGGCCACCGGCAATTGATTGAATTTAAATACCCCTTTAAAAACCTCCATGTTAAAATCATCCCGTTTGCCTTTTACTACATAGCGGGCAATTTTATTTCCTTCTTCATCGGTGAAATAGACCAACCCTCCACTATCTTCTTCCTTAAGCGGCTTTATCGTTATGTTCTGATCAAAAGCTATTTTGGTATAATCGAATTTGCCAAATTCATCAGTGAGGATAGTATCCAGGGGAAAGCCATTTTCATCATAAATCACCAGTGAAGTATTGGCTCCCGCTAGCTTATTGTATTTAAATAAACCTTTTAAAATGCGTTCCCTTAAATTATTTTCATCCCCGCTCACTATATAGCGGCTAACTTTATGGCCTTCTTCATCTAAGAAATACACCAACCCGGCCACATCTTCTCCAGGCAAGGGCTTGATCGTTATTTGTTTGTCCCGCGCAATTTTTCGGTAATTGAATTTACCAAATTCATCGGTCATTAATGTGTCTACAGCAAAGCCATTCTCATCATAAACAATTAGGGTGGTGTTTGCGAGGGTAAGTTGATTGTACTTGAATAAGCCGACTATTAGTTCAGTATCTTCTATCTGGTCGGCAGGAACAAAACGGCCTTCTTTATCTATGAGTAATCGCTGTAATTTTTTACCATCTTCGCTTAAAACATACATTACCCCATCCGGATATTCGGCGGGATCAGTTGCATCCAGTTTTACAAGATAGTTATCATCTGCTTCCAGCTTATAAAAGCTAAAGTTTCCCAATTCATCGGTCACTACTTCGTCCAATAGATTGCCATCCTCATCATACACCTGGAGGCGGGAGTTTTCAGCAGGCAAACCGTTATAATTAAACTGGGCAAATACTTTAACCCCAATTCTCACATCCCCTGTACTTCTGCTGAAATAAATATCACTGAACTGCTGGCCCCGGTTGCTGGTAAAATAGACTTCACGGTTATTACCCATTATATAATACGCGTCAAATGCGGTAGAATTGATCGGTTCACCCATGTTGAGGGGTTTGGTCCACTCCTGCCAGGAATCGTCTAGTCGATAGGTAACAAACACATCTGCTTCCCCCATTCCTGGATGACCATTACTGGAAAAATAAAGGGTTTTCTTATCGGCTGCTATAAAAGGTGAAATTTCGAATCCCCTGGTATTAATGATTGGCCCCAGACTTTTTATCCTGCTCCAATTATCTGCAGAATCCCTAATGCTAACAAAAAGGTCTTCTTCCAGGGTAGTATCAGAGGGAGACATACTGATCAATAAAATATCTTCCGATGGGTTTATGTAAAAGGAATAATATCCCAGACCGATATCCAGTCCGGGAATATCAAGTCTTCGCAATTTTGACCAGTCTCCATCTTCTTCTTTAGTAGTATAAGCCAAGCCACGCGCCAGCCTTTTACGTGATTGCATGGAATTAAAAACATATACTCTTTTGCCTTCAGGCGTAGTACCAACCACCGCATTATTCCCCCGGTCATTCAAATGATTGAATAGGTTGTGAGCGTCAGCCCACTTTCCATTGATCCGCTCCGAGGCATATATTTCCTGTCCTTCACTGCGTTTCTTCAAGGTGCCTTCTACAAAAGTGCGTACAAAGTAAATATCCTCCCCCTCATTGTAGGGCAATGGCATACTTTCCTCTGCCAGGGTATTTAAAGCATCCAGCTTGGTAGGTGGGTCAAATTCAGGGATAAATAGCTGCGCCTCAGCCTGAATAGAAAGAAAGATTAGGATCAGTAAGCCTGGTAGAACTTTCATTTTATCCCTGCGAAATAACAACTAAAAAAGGGTTAATCCAATAAATAGCTCGTGACTCCCATATGCCCGTTCATTCAATTCTGAAAAGGTATAATCGAAGGCGTAACCAGCCCGTAACAAATGATTGAATTGCATTCCCAACAATAAAGAGATAGCATCATCTGTTCGGTAATTGGCTCCAATATAAATGCTTTCCTGATAACTGAGGTTGGCCCCTGCCTCAATACTTAGGGGATTGGTGCCTGCGAGTTTTGCCAATATATTTGGGGTCAGGCGCCAGTTATTATCTAAATCAAAATTATATCCTGCCATGGCAAAGTGATGCAGAATCATGCTGGCTTCTGCCGAATGAGTGGAAATGTCTGCCAATTCCAGATCATTCTGTAATATTTGATGGGCTGCATATCCCCCGTAAAATTTATCAGAATAAATATATGCTCCTGTATTAACGTTTAGTTTATTGCTATTTTCCCCGGCTATATAAGCATTGTAAACAGGATCTCCTTCCCGTAAAACGGAGGCCTTTGATTCATCGAAAGAAAAACTATTTAGCCCTGCTGAAACACCCAAAGCCAGCGAGATATCATTTCTCACAGGCAGATGCAGGGAGTAGGTCATTATAACTTCAGATTTACCAAAAGCGCCAAACTCATTTGAGCTCAACTTCCCCCCTACAGCATGTTTGGTGTAATTCTTTTTATTTTTCCCTTTTTGGTAAAAGTCAGATTGGTGGGTAGAACTGATGCGCAAGGCCGAGAGCTGGTATGTTTTAGGTCGGTTGACCACCGTATGAGCAGTTGCATAAAAAGAACGGGGAGCTTCTTTGATACCAGCCCACTGCCGCCGAAACCCAATCGCTGCCTCAAAATATTCCTGATATCCCGCAGCAGCAGGGTTGATCAGATAGTGGTTCTGATTCCACATGGTATATTGTTCTATCTGCTGACCATAACTCATTATAGGCAGCAATAAGATGAAAAAAAGATGATAAACAATTTTACTAGGCATAACTTATCTGATAATGCTGATTAAGCCGGTTTCAATTCTTTTTCCTGTTCCTCCGGTGGAAAGTTCGATCATATAATAATAAGATCCGGTAGGCAGGTCCTCTCCTTCAAACTTACCGTCCCATGGCGAATAATTAGCGGTGGTAAACAAAGGCGTACCATAACCATTGTATACAGCTACAGTGTATGGGCTAAATAATTCCAGATTCTTGATCTCCCAGGTATCATTAAAACCATCATTATTAGGAGTGAAAGCGGTAGGTATTATCAGGCCATCTTTTACTTCTACAAATAGACTATCCCTACCCGTGCAACCCAAACTATCGGTAGCGATCAATAAAAACTCAGTACTTATAGTAGGTCGGGCAAAAGGATTAATAATATTAGCGCTGCCTTCAATAAAGCTAACCGGACCCCATTGATAGGTTGTTTTTTCCATAGGTGTTACTGTCGCATTAAGTTGAATGCCGTCTACTTGAAATATCGATTGATCTGAGCCAACATTTACCATAGGTTTTTCAGAAACCGTAATCACCACATTATCGGTATCAGGGGGACATACCCCATTATTTAGTATCCATCGATATGTATAAATACCCGCTTCCAGATTAGTAATAGTTGTAGTTGCATTATTCGGATTGGAGATAATGGAGGAGTTAGCTCCTGCTTTTTCCCAGCGTCCAATGGCGGGAGCCGGATCAGCAGCTTGTAGGGTAGCCGTATTTTGATCGCAAATTAGCTGGTCTGCACCTGCGTTGGCAGTAAAGCCGGCTTGATTGATAGTAAGAGCAAGCACCAAAATACTATCACAACCGAATTGATTAGTTAAACTTACGCTTCGGAAACCTGAACTTGTGTAAGTAGTATTATTCACCGGCCATGTGTAGCTACCACAAGCAACCTGTGTAGTGGTATCGAATGTAGAATTATTTATAGTCAAATTCAGGGTCACAGTACTGTCACAGCCATTCTGGTTACCACCCGCAATTGTAAAAGTTGGGGTACTCGTACTGCTTGTATAAACCACTCCATCTATCCATCTATAGCTGTCGCATGCTATTTGTGTATCAATTGCGGTAGTGCTGTTGTTGATCGTCAGGTCCAGCA
>CAZBIF010000015.1:25889-27048 GCA_964492055.1 uncultured Flavobacteriales bacterium | reverse complement strand
CAGTGGCGATTCCCGCTGGATGTGCAATTTGTCTTTACCGCCAATCCGGAGGATTACACCAACCGGGGGAGCATCATTACCCCGCTTAAAGACCGTATTCAAAGTCAGATCATGACACACTATCCCCGTTCGGTGGAACTGGCCAAAACCATTACCGCAGCGGAAGCCAGGTTGCAGGAAGGACAAAAACAAAAAGTGCTGGTACCGGAAATCCTCAAAGACCTGCTGGAACAAATCAGCATTGAGGCACGCAAGAGCGAATACGTGGATGAAAAATCAGGGGTTTCTGCCCGTTTGTCTATTTCTGCATACGAAACGCTGATAAGTACAGCCGAAAGACGGGCCATCAAAAACGGGGAGAAAAAGACCACCGCCCGTATCTCTGATCTCATGAGCATTATTCCAGCTATTATTGGTAAGATTGAAATGGTTTACGAAGGCGAGCAGGAAGGGGCCGTGAATGTAAGCAATGCGCTGATCCGGGCGGCCATACGGGCGCAGGCTACGACCTATTTCCCGGAGATCAAGGACCTGAAAAAGTACCAGGGCGAGCTGTCCGGTTTATACAATCGCATCATCCATTGGTTCTCCGCTAATCAAATGGATTTTTTAAACGATTGGACAGATAAGGCCTACAAGGAAAAACTGCATCAGGTAGACGGGCTGCCGGAATTGATCAAGGCAAAATTCCCCGCATTGCCAGCGGAGGGAAAAACTTTAATGATGGAATACGTGTTGCATGCCATGGCGGAATACTCTTATTTGAGCAAGCAATTCCTGGAGCGCAGTTACCGTTTCGGGGACTTGTTTTCCTCCATCTTTAAACCAAATTAATAACTATGAAATTAAAATTTGCCCTACTTTATCTTCTGTTGCCCACTTATATGATAGGCTTCAGTGGATGCAGTAAAGAGGATGACGATGGTCCCGATTCAAACAATGGGGGCGGCACCAAAGTTTTGCTATTTTCCATTGAGGATGACAAACAACTCGGGGCTCAATTGAAGGCGGAGATCGAAGCCAATCCACAGGAATATCCGGTCCTTGATTCTGCTGCCTACCCTTTTGCCTATCAATACCTTCAGGGGTTGCGGGACACCATACTTGCAACCGGCGAAATCGATTACGCTACGGAATTTGCCTGGGAAGTGTACATTAT
>CAZBIF010000015.1:13835-25808 GCA_964492055.1 uncultured Flavobacteriales bacterium | reverse complement strand
TGATCAAATATTTAAAAAATGCGGATGACCTGATGGGGGTACTGGGGCATGAGATGGCCCACGCCGATCTCCGGCATTCGGTGCAGCAATTGCAAAAGCAATACGGGATAAGTTTGCTGTTATCCATTGCTTTAGGACAAAATCCATCCCAGTTAGGGCAGATCCTGGGTGGTTTGGCTGGCAATGCAGCTATTTTAAAATTTAGTCGGGATGATGAAACTAAGGCTGATCTGGCTTCGGTGGAATACCTCGCACCAACAGTCTACCGTTGTGACGGCGCAGCTACTTTTTTCGAGCAACTTGATGCGCAGGGCGGGGCATCACCACCAACCTTTTTAAGTACCCATCCCGATCCCGAAAACCGGGTTGAAACAATTCGCGCTAAAGCAGCGGAAATTGGCTGTAAAACCACTTATGCACAGAATACCAATTACCAGCAATTTTTAAATTCCCTGCCCTGATGATTTATTTTAAAAAGGGATTTTGTTTAATCGTAAGTATACTGCTGTTTTCTTGTCAGGGAAGTTCCCAGAAAAAAGTTGATGCCAGTGAAAAAGATTATACGCTACTCGAAGACCGTGCGGTTGCTTACTTTGCCTCCGGCTGTTTCTGGTGTGTTGAAGCCATTTTTCAGCATGTAAAAGGAGTGGAAGAAGCCATTTCAGGATATGCGGGGGGAGAGATTCCCAATCCTACCTACCGGGAGGTGAGCCGCGGACAGACCAAACATGCGGAAGCGGTGAAGGTGATCTACAATCCACAGCAGGTAGATTTTAACACCCTGGTGAAAGTATTCTTTGGCAGCCACGATCCCACCACTCCCAACCGCCAAGGCCCTGACCGTGGATCCCAATACCGCTCCATTGCTTTCTACCAGAATGAAGAGGAGAAACAGATCATCAAAGATTATATAGAAAAACTGGAAAAAGAAGCAGTTTATAGCAGCCCCATTGTTACTGAAGTAAAGCCTTTGGAACATTTTTACGAGGCGGAAGATTACCATCAGGAGTATGAGCGATTGCACCCGGATGATCCTTACGTACAGAATGTGTCCCTGCCGAGGTTAAAGCGATTTCAGGAAAAATACCCTGAACTTTTGAAATCAGCTCACTGAAAGCTTGTTTAATTTTTGCAGGATCTTTCTTCCCCGGCTCTTAATGCCGGCAGATGCGCTAAGGGATACAGTATCTTCCAGCAACGGAATTACTTCCATCACCAGGGCAGGGTGTTTCTGGCAGATCTTTAAAAGCACTTGCATCGCAAATACCTTTACCGCAATGGTTTCTTTAGGGTTACCTACCAATTGAAGACAACGATCATACACTTTTCCTTGCTCCTTTTCGGGAATCCCTATCGATTGGAGTATCCGAACTGCGTTTCTGCGAATAGCTACGCCGGCTTGAACATCCATTAACTTATCAATGATTTGCGGTAAGTAGGCGTTTATGGATTGGGGGTCTTTGTCAAACAAATGGGAAACTGCCATGCCCGCCCGTTGGCTTACGCTATAAGTATCATTTAGGAAAAGGTTTATCAAAATCTTGATATCCTTTCGGTTTTGTAAAAGGTAACGGACAATCAGTTGACTGTTCTTTCTGGAATGTTCCAGCAGAAGTTGTTCCCTTAAATTCATCATTTAAGGGATAAATGTATTAAAATGGAAATGGAAGCATAAACCCATATGACAATGAAATGATGATTAATGCAGCTATTTAACTCTTAACAATTTATTAATTTGTTGTTTCACAAA
Source organism: uncultured Flavobacteriales bacterium (assembly GCA_964492055.1). Classification (GTDB taxonomy): domain Bacteria; phylum Bacteroidota; class Bacteroidia; order Flavobacteriales_E; family Vicingaceae; genus CAZBIF01. The sequence goes on along the minus strand of CAZBIF010000015.1, from coordinate 24,058 downwards.
AACATTTAGCCGTGGAAGATTGAAAAAAGATCATGGAGCAGCTGAACCTTTACTCAGTTGCCGGGCCTTTTGCAGGTACACATTCGCTTGCTGCTGATTACCCAGGTTTTGATAGGTAATACCGATCATCTGGTAATAAGAAGGTTCATTGGGTTTTAAGGCAATGGCTTTCTGAAAATAATCAATGGCCTTTTGATATTCACCCAGGGTACCTAGAGTGGAGGCATAATTGGCCACCGCATCCACGTGATTGGGATTGGTACTGATCGCTTTTTCAAAGGTAGCCTTCGCTTTCTGATATTCTTTGGTATTGAAGTACAAACTGCCCAGGTTGGAAAGACTGGTGGTATTGGTAGGATTATATTCCAGGGATTTTTCGTAGTCGGCGATTGCTGCCCGGTAATTTTTGAGACGGTAATAAGCCAGCCCCCTCTGTCCCCAGGCATCGGAATAGGTGCGTACAAGGTAAAATTGTCTTTCCAGGCCTGGTTGCGGCTGATGGTTTTGAAGCTGTAGGCTCCGGCGATCAGTAAAACGATGATCAGGAGGGGCATTTGTCTTAATGAGCACCATTGTTGATCTTTTTTAAACAGTTTGAATAGCAGCCAGCTGATGGCCAGGCAAAATCCCAGGGAAGGAACAAATAACAAGCGTTCCCCGAAGGAGGTGCCTATGGTAAAAAATAAGTTTGAATAGAGGGAGAAAGTAATCAGGTAAAAGCCAATGGAAAAACTCAGCAGAGGATACGTTTTAAAAAAACGGAAAAAAATAAAGAATAATAAAAGGTAGGCTAGCAGCGCCACCCACACCAGGGGGTCTGCAAAGGTGGAAAAGGCGATCTGATGCAGGGAGTAGTCGTTCATCAGCGGATGGGGAAAGATCAGTTTCCATAGGTAAAGTCCACAAATCTTAATGGCAGTAGCGAGGCGGCTCGCCGCATCCGGGGCAGCCAGCAGCATATTATCGATCTTGGCAATGGTCTTGTCCCCACCCAGGCTACCCAGCACCTGTATGCGGGTTAACAGATAAATGGCGGTTGGGATCAGGTACCAGACGGTTTTCTTCAGTGCCTGTCCCACATTTTTTCCATAAAAAAGTACCAGTATCAGCGGAATAATGGCCAAAAAGGTAATGGTGCTTTCTTTGGAAAAAAAAGCCAGGGTAAAAAGCAGGAGGGAAGCTATTAATTGAACTTTATTCGATTTTTGCAGGTAACGGTGCAGAAAGATCAGGCTTCCTGCCGTAAATCCAAGGGCCAGGATTTCATCTATGCTCTTGATATTTGCCACCACTTCCGTATGCAGGGGGTGGGCCGTAAAAAGCAGCAGACCTGCAGCAATCCAACCGAGGCGTTCCTTTCCGAAGAGGAGGAGAAGCCAGTAAAACAACAGCACTACCATCACGCCATATAAAATGACATTCCACCAATGGGCAAAGTGCGGATCATCAGGTGCTAATTCCCATTGCAGGGCAAAGAACGTCAGGGGTAGTGGGCGATACAGATTAGCCTGGGTATAGCCGTAGCCGTGGCGATAGTGGGTCTTCCAGATGGTAGCCAGGCCCTTGCTTCCCTGTTTTACCACAAAATTATCCTTGATCACTGAGAAATCGTCCAGCACATAGCCGTGGGACAGGGTGTTTGCATACAGTAAAAAACCCAGCGTAAGGGCGAATAAAGCAATCTTACTGCTTAGGGATTGAAACATGCTTACAATAATAAACATATGCGCCTGAATAAATTAATCATCTGATATACCTCCCTATTTTTTAATTCATGGTTATCTTTGCAGACTCACCTAAAACTATAAGCAATTTTGATTCAGCCTATTCGATTTAATAATCCAGCCCAGACTGACTTCGTCAGAACCCTGCGAAAAAGGGTGGATGCCTATTTTAAAGAAAATAACCTGCCGAAGACCGGTAATTTGTCCCTCAAGATCAAAGCAGTCTTCATGCTGTCTTTGTATGCAGTACCATATTTTTTATTGATCAGTGGCACTATCACTTCGAATTTATTGATGTGGAGCATGTGTGTGCTCATGGGATTAGGCATGGCCGGTATCGGTTTTTCTGTCATGCACGATGCGAATCACGGAAGTTTCTCCCGCAAAAAGTGGTTGAATAAATTTCTTGGCTTTTCCATTAATTTCCTGGGAGGAAATGTCAATAACTGGAAAGCTCAGCATAATATACTTCATCACTCTTATACGAATATTGATGGGCATGACGAGGATATTGCCCCGGCGGGTGTACTGCGTTTTTCACCTCACGCCAAGAAAAGGAAAATACATAGATACCAGTTTATCTATGCCTGGTTTTTTTACGGTTTAATGACTTTATCCTGGACCTTTACCAAAGACTACAAGGATGCTCTCCGATACAATAAACTAGGTCTTTGGAAGCAATTAAAGACCAACGTTAAAAAAGAATACATACTTATTGTGGCCACCCGCATCGTTTATTTTATCTACATGCTTGTACTACCCTTACCTTCTGGCAGTGGTTACTTGGTTTTGTTACCATTCATTTTGTGGCCAGTTTAGTATTAGCGGTAATTTTCCAACTCGCTCACGTTATGGAAGATACGGATTTTCCCCTGCCTGAAAAATATGAACTCAAAAATCAATGGATCGTACATCAGCTGGCTACTACTCTGAATTTTGCGGCCCATAACCGCCTTCTCACCTGGTTCGTGGGAGGACTTAATTTTCAGGTAGAACATCACTTATTTCCGAATATCAGCCACGTACACTACCGCAAAATAGCTCCCATCGTCCAACGTACCGCTGAAGAATTTAATCTTCCTTACAATTCCCAGCGCTCATTTGTAGGTGCATTAAGTTCTCATGTGCGTATGTTATACCAATTAGGCAGGTAAATACTTGACATTCCGTATAATAATGCTTATCTTAGCAAAAATCAATATTTTATGTTAGCAGAAGCAAAATCCGGGGAAAAGTACCACGACCTATTAGAAAAAGCAGTTAAACACGTTGAAGCAAGGGGCTTTAACGAGATCAGAACCGATCTGGAAGGTTATGATACCCCTATTTCTTTCAGTCAGCAAAAAGAAGATGTTAGCTATACACCGGATATTTCTGCCAAGAATAACCGCGGTAAATTTTATTTTGAAATTGCCCAGAAAACGGAAGACGTTACCCACCTGGTGAGCAAATGGAAATTGCTGAGTACTGTTGCCCAGATGAAAAACGGCGGGTTGAATATATTAATTCCATACGGGCACAATCGTTTTACCCAGGACTTGGTGGAACAATATAACATCAATGCTAATCTGATCAAACTGAATTAAACTTTTCCCTAAGTAAAAAAATAAAGGGAGTTTGCCAACCTCAATGATTGGCAGATTCCTTTTTTTATGGTTTTAGGGTGATGCTCAGCGTATATAAATTGGGAGTGGCATTGGTAACCAGAGTAAGCTCTATTTTGGTTTCAGTAGTTATGTCTTTACTGTCAATCTTCACCATTATCTTATCTTCTTCTCCTGCAGGAATGACCGCAGGATACTTGACCGTAGCGCAGGCGCAATTTGAAACTACATTGTAAATTTCCAACTCACCTCCTCCGGTATTTTTCAGGTTAAAAAACCGGTCTATAATTTTTACGCTCTCCTGCAATTCTACAGTATAAGACTCACTATTTAAACTGAGGGCGGCTTGTTCCACCTTTTCCCTGCTGTCGAACTGTTTTTTACCTTCGGGGGTTTCCGTCACCGCAATCACTTCAATCTTACGCTGTATAGCGGCTGCCGGACTATAGACCGCCATCACCCTGTTTTTCTCATCAAACTGCTCAATAGCGGCAAACTCCCCATACGGAATGCGGTTGAATCGTAACTGTCCCCCCGCTTCAGTTTTATTATTTATAAATGGGAGTAACACCCCGTTCTTATAGGTACGAAAATAATTCACAAGACTATTGATACGACGTGAAGTAAGCAATAGGTTGTAATCATTGGCAGCAAGGGTGCTGGCAAACCCCTTGATGTTAAGCGTAACGCGTTCCCCCTCCTGCAGGGCTTGTAATAGATAAGGGGTAAAATATTCAAGGTCATCCAGTCCCGCGGCCACTTCCTCCTCAAAAAATGCCTTGCTTTCTTCGGTCAATGTTTTTTCCTGAGGCGCATAGTCTTTCTTCTCAGACAGGAATTTAATATACTCTTCTTCCATGGCCAGGTAACTTTCAGCAAGCTTTTTATAATTCTTATTGGTTATAGAGTCCCTGGACCCCGGGTCAGGCATATCATTGTGAAAATAAAGTTCCAGGGGTAAATAGCGATTTAAAACGGCAATACTAACCTTTTGAGTATCAGTCTCGTTGTTCTTTATTGTATCTGTTCTGTTATCAAGTGAAAAGGGCAATTCAAAAATATCATTACAGCAATTGGCCACTTCTTTTTCTTCAAATCGGTTGGATGCCAGATAGGCGGTTTCCTCAGCTGTTTTAAAATAATAGTCATCCTGAGGGGTATTGATGGGCTGGCCCATATTTTCGGCTGTGTTAAAACGCAGTTTATCCCCACGGCTGCTGAAAATATCAAAACCGCCAAATCCATAATGCCAGTCTGAACTGAAAAAGAGCGTACCGGCCATGGCATGGTAAAAAGGGGTGATCTCATCTCCCGGGGTATTGATAGTAGCTCCAAGGTTTTTTGGTTGATCAAACCCAAACTTTTCCCTTCTAGCCAGGTAGATATCGTACCCTCCAAAACCACCCTCGCGATTGGAAGCAAATAAGATATATTCATTCCCATCATATAAAAAAGCGAAGGGCTGGGTGTTGTTGGCAGACGGATGGTTGATGTTATTGTTTAAGGGTTGTGCATTGATCAGACGCTGATTCGCCATTTTAGCTTCCCATATTTCACACTTAAAATTAGTATCGCAAACAGAGAAGAAGGCACGGCCTTCTTCAAGCAACATCAGGTTAGCCAGGTGCTTATCGGTTATTGGTTGGTTTTTAGCATTATAAACTGCTATAGATTCTGCCAGATCACCATTTTTACGGTAAAGTTTACTGAGGTAAATTTTATCTTTTATCACATTGCCTTTTCCCGTACTATCAGCCACCAAAGCTGAAAAATAAAGGTTATTTTCCCGGGAAAATGGGGACCATTCCGTAGCCTCATCACTAAAAGCACTGCCTATCTTGCTAATTTCAACCGGATCTCCCTGATCTTGCCGCATGGCCCATTTCAAAGCGTCTTTTTGCTGATCGATACGCTTATACCAATAACTGTTGCGGTCCCTCCGGTAGGGTTGTAAAGCACGGTTGTAATAGCGCCTTGCCTTCCGGTAATCCCCGCTCATCTTATAGGATTCGGCCAGATAATAATCCGCTTCAGGATAGCTATTGTTCTGATCCAGCAAGCTGGTCTTTAAAAAGTAGCGGGCTGCCGGTTCGTAATTACCTGTCTGGAATAAACTTCTTGCATATTTGAACAATACCTCTACACTGCCTGAATCCAGTTGCAAGGCTTTATCGTAATAAAACCTCGCCCCAAAATAATCCTGCTTTTGCCAGTAACTATCTCCTATGGCAATTACCTGATTGGGATCCTGGGCTTTTGCATAGAATGCCAACATACTCAGACTGATCAACATAAGTTTCCTCATATAAAGCGCGGACATTGTTTAAACCGCCTTAAAGTAGGTTTGTAATTGCTGAAAATATAACGCAGACTGATCTCTATACCTCCTTTTTGATTACTGGCCACCTCCAGGTCGGAGATATTGATATCATAAGAAACCCCTATCTGATATTGTTTATAGTTGACATCCACATACGGAATGAGGGCATCTTCAAGCCGGAGCCAAATGCCAGCAGCAACATTGGTACCGTGGGTAATATTATGATCCAGATAATAACGCAAATTACTGCCTATTACAATTTCCTGAAATTCCGATTGGGTAGAGTAGAGGAGGGAGGGTTCCAGGTTGAGTTTTTCATTTAATTGCTGCTGGGCGCGCAGATAAAGAGTAGTGCGGTTATCCAGGGGGATGGTTTCCGAAAGAAAAGACTGATTGGGCTGGTTCAGGTTAAATATACCCAGGCCCAATTCGTACTGATTGCGCAAATCCTGCTGGTAGCTGAATGAAATCCCCCCGTTAAGCAGCAGTTCGGTAAAACTGTTCTCCCCAAAGGTCTCAGAAATAGAATTGCTGGGAGAAAATAAGCTATTTCGGTATTGCTCATCAAAGGTAAATCGATTGAAATCCAACTGCCGGGAATGAAAGCCCAGTTGAACTCCACTATGCACAAACAGATTAGAGTCGCGATTTAGGGCAAAGTGATAGGCTGCGTGGATCAAACCCTGGGTGATGTTAAGGTTACCCGCTCCAGCCTGATCATTGAGAAAGGAAATCCCAAGCGAGAGTTCAGTTACTTCTTTAAAGGGCGCCTTACCATCAATCGCGCCGGCAAAGGTGGTGAAAGGTTCGCTGATGGAATTCCACTGATTCCGGTAGATGGCGGTAAGGCGGTAGTCTCCCCTGAAGTTTCCATTATTGGCCGGATTCAGCCAGGTAGGTAGGTTGTAAAACTGTGAAAAATGGGCATCCTGGGCGGGACTTTCAAAAAATGCGATACAAAGCGATAACAGCAGGTATAATGATATAAAGCGCTTCATCGAATAAGGGTAACATTTCCTTTTTTGAAATATTCTTGTCCATCATAGCATTTAGCCTGCAAATGATAGACAAACACGCCGGGTTCGGCGGCATCTCCCTGATAAACCCCGTCCCAACCCATATTTTTATTCGTAGTGGAGAAAACCTTCTCTCCCCAGCGATTATAGAGGTTAAAGTCGATGCTTTCCAGGTTATCGCCCCGTACATACAACACATCATTCTTTCCATCATTATTAGGGGTGAAGGCGGTGGGCACAAATATGTCAGGTTCTTTGCAATTCACCTCCACTATACTTACCCGGTAGAAGGCCTCTACCGTACATCCGGTATTTGCATCATAGATCAGCACCTCTATATCCGTAGTCTGTCGGCCGGTAAAAACCGGGGTGGGTGAGGTATTGTTGGCAAACACGCCGGCCGGCAACCAGGTATAGAAAAGATTAGCGCCGTTGCGGTTTGTGCTCAGTTGAATGGGCTGACCCGAAAAAACAGAATCTTCCGCCGCCATGATCTTAGCATCCTCAAAGGCGGGGGTGGTCACTTCAATTTCCACGGTATCGAAATCCAGGCAACCGATGGCATTTTGAGAGATTAAGGAAAGTTCAAAGGTATTTTTTGGGGCGATTTGAATAACGGAAGAATCAGTGTTGGCCTGAATAATACTATCGGCCGGTTTCCAGTTAAAATCCAGGGGGCTGCGGCTGAAAAGGGTGTTTACCTCCAGGGCAATTGTATCTTCAATACACAAACTGTTAAAATCATCCAATGCCACTACCACCGAGTCCAGGCGCACCCTGACATTATCCGTATCACTGCAAATTCCATTAATACCGGCATAATACAGGGTTCTATCAACCGTTGGTATAAAAGTAAAAGTACTGTCTGATGGTGGGTTTAATGTATTGCTCAGATTGGGATTAAATGACCAGCGGAATTGATCAGCGCTGCCCAGGGAATTGATCTTCAGGATGACCGGATCACTTTTACAGATCAAGGTGTCAGGTATAGGGAGTACGGTAACTTCAGGATACACAATAAGGGTATCTCTCAGTGTATTGCTGAAATTGCATTTGATGTTTTCCCCGGTAAGTGAAACTAAAAAGGTGTCAGCTTGGGTATAAGTAACTGTAGGATTGGGATTGCTATTGGTGCCGTTTCCGTTCCCAAAATCGATATTGAAATTGTCGATATCATCCATAACGGTATTCACTGACACGGTAAATGGAGCACAGCCTTCCAAAGGTAAATCCAGTAGTTGAAGTTCATAATTTTCAAGATCTGCTACTACCGTATCTCTTTTTTCACAGTACTCGTCCAGGATCTTAATGTAAAATGTTTGTTGGCCTTCCGTGGTCTTAATTAGTGAATTACCATTTGGAAAATTATTGAGGGTGTCGGTAAAGTTGGGATTGGAACTCCAAACGTAAGCTTGGGCTGTGCCGAAAGTGTTTTGGATCAATTCCAGTTGTTGGGTTTGACAAGCTATAGTATCAGGGATTGGATCAAAGAGTAATTGATTTGGCTGAACATTTAAGTGTAAACTAACCGTTGCAGTGGTATCGCATGCAAAATTTTGAACAAATAAGCTAATGGTATAATCACCCGGTTGCTTGTAATTAACCAAAGGTTCCGTAGTAGTAGAATCCAACTCATTTCCCAAGTCCCATACGAAACGATCAATATTTTGAAATTTTGAATATAATTGAATTGTGGAATTTACACAAACAGTATCTTCTGGTATACTTGCTTCATATGTTACCGGAATATAAAGAATATCAATAGTATCGGTTACAGGACAAGCATTTGTAGAATCATTAAGGGCTCTGACATAAAATATATTGATCCCTGAATCCAAAGCCACTTTAAACGAAGTTACTCTAATAGTTGTATCAATATTATTAAAAGTTGGATCCTGGCTAACTTCAAATGCATTTGCATTTTGAGAATTTATGGTAATCTCCTTTCTTTCATTATTGCAAATTACCGAATCAGCAGTGAGATTGAGGGAGATATTGTCCGGTCTTACCAAAATTGTCTCCTGTTTACTATCTGATCGTAAACAGACTGTATCCGTTACAATCAGACCGAATATATATTCCCCCGGCTGAGTGATCAGGATGGTCGTATCTTTATTTTGAAATTTCCTTCTGAGGGTGTCCTCATTTAAACGCCATACATAGGTGTCTGCCCGCTCATTGCTTTCATCAGTTATAGTCAATAGGATCGTATCATTTGGTTTTATGCAATATGGCCCCGTATCGACCTTAAATCCTGCCTCCGGTTCAATAGTTACATCGAATTTCAGCAAAGAGTTATTGCAATAGTTTGTTCGTGGGCCTCCGGGAAAATATTGAAAGGTACCCATTGAATCTACATCTCGTTCATGTCTATAGACACTCGTATCCGTACCATAATCAACACCATTTATTATATCACAGGCGGCGCATATGGATTGATAAACCACCCCTTCCTTATCAAACCTACTGGTACCTCCATCTACATGGTCCCTGGTCTGGGGCGCTCCAAAGTAAGTGGCGTAATATACTTTTTCTGCACTGTGATTTAAGACATACAAATAAAAATCATGTAAATCATTATGAGCAGAATCCTGAAATGCATCAGGGGTAGTAGTTAAATCCACGGTCATATCTTTAAAAGCTTCATTACCATCAATACTACCCCCCCAGCCGGATACAAACATATTTTGACAGCGGTCTACCAGAAAGGCAGTAGGAGAAATATTTATATTACCTGTATTTTTCCCATTCCCGAAGGGGGAAAGCAGTTCGATTGAGTTCAAGCTTTTGTTGAGTTTAACGATAAATTGCCCCGCCCCACTATCGGCCACAGGTGCATTAATGGGTTTCAATAAAGTGTCTCCCGTACTTTGACCCAACCCATAGATCTTTCCAAACCGGTCATAATCCACGAAATAGATCTGATCATATTTGGAGGTCCCTATATAGGTGGCATTTTGAATAGAGTCCATATCAGAGTTCAGCAGAGCTAAATAGCCATCCGCACGTCCTCCGTATGCGCTGTCCCTGTACCCCTGTATGTAGGAGGAAAAAGCGGAATCAGCACTTCGGGTACCCCCTCCGATCAAAACATCACCAAAATAATTTTTCAGGGAGTAGATGGCATCATTTTCTTTTCCGCCAAAGTAGGCTCCTGCCAGCAATTGAGTCAAATCCTTGTTGAAACGTAGAAGTAAACCGTCCTGCTTTCCGGCTATAGTATTCGAAAGCTCCGTTAAATTAGTGCTAAAGGTGGCTGTACCTATGAGGCAATTTCCATTATCATCAATTATAATCTCCCCTCTATGTGCGTCCCCGTAATTATATACCAACCCACCATATTGATTGTTTGAACTTGGATGAAGGTTTAAGCCGTCTGCTCCATCTCCACCAAAATAGGTGGAGGCCAGTAGTTGTTTACCGTCTTTGCTGAATTTAGATATGATAATATCCGTACCTCCGGAAAAAGGATAGATCTCAGATACTACGTTTGCAGAGGTAGTTTTAGTGGTATCATAGGCGTTTTTGGTAGTGGGGAAATCGGTTGAAGAAGTTGCCC
>CAZBIF010000015.1:12107-13825 GCA_964492055.1 uncultured Flavobacteriales bacterium | reverse complement strand
CTATTGGAGGTTTCTATACCATTGCCACCAAGGTAGGTAGCATACTCAAGGGTAGTGCCATCAGCTGAAAATTTACTGATAGCTATATCACAGCCTAAATAAGCATCCGGGCCGGCAAATAGCGATTGATATGCCCCTGTCGTAGCATCATAGCCATTACCAAAGACTGTCCCGGCAGTATATCCTTTACCCAGGGTGTCATAAGTTGCAGTCATACCAAAATTGCCTACCCGGGAACCAGTATAGGTGAAAAAAACTACCTCCGGATCAATGATCAAGGTTTTCGTCAGATCATAGCCATCCGGTAATTCGTATGAAAGCACCTCACCCCTTAAGTTAAAATTACAAGGTACTTTAACTTTTTGATTGTCTACCCATTGGTAAGCAAATGGAGGTCGAATAACCATTTTGCCGAGAGAGTGGAAGACCTCAATCGAGCCATCTTTGAGGATTATATCATCCATGCCCTCAAATTTTAGCTGAATATCATCAACAGAACTACCAGGGTATAATTTATAATCGTATTTTAAATATCCCGATTTGTAATAATATATAAGATCAATATTTTCATACAGGGAGTGATAAGCGATTACATCATAATTTCTCACTCCGGATTGCCATCTGCTTTTGTCATTCCCCTGAAAAAAATTGGAATAAGCATAAGAAGGCCCGGCCATTTCTATACCTTCCTTACTAGTACTATTAAGAAATGTAGCATTGAAGTTGTGCCGCCTAATTTTGGTGGTTAAATCTATTTTGTTAACATGATGATCCGGATAATCTATAAATTGATAGTGAATTTTATTATTTAAATAATAAATAGAAGCATCCCGCATTTCAGCCCTGGCCAACACTTCATCCTTCCATTGCCCCTTGTTTTCAGTGAAAATGTAAGTTTGTGAAGCGTAGGAATTTAGAAAAGAACTAGAGTCAGTTTGTCCGAAGATTTTACCAATAATGAGTACCCAAATGATCGCCCCGCAAAGAAATTTCAACTTATCTACTTTAGTTATTGTAAAGTTAATTATTCTACAAAGATTGTTAGACGAAAAACCCTAATGTGTAGCTGCTTCGATTGAATAAGTTATTTTTACCCCATGATCATCATTGCAGACAGTGGCTCCAGTAAAACCGACTGGCGCATTAGCCAGGCGGGCAAAGAGCAAAAAAAAGTACAGACCATTGGCCTTAACCCAGATTTTGTCACCTCTGAAAAGGTATTTCAAACCATCAAGGAGTCATTTTCCCCTGCCGATATGGAGCAAGCCAAAGCGCTCTATTTTTATGGTTCCGGCAGTTCCTCTGTCAGCCGCAAGCAGTTGATGGAAGAAGGCCTCAGCGAAGCTTTTCCCAAGGCCGAAATATTTATCGAACACGATCTGCTTGCTGCCGCCCGGGCCACCTGCAAGCAATCTCCCGGCATAGCCGGTATCCTGGGTACGGGGAGCAACTCCTGTTTTTACGATGGCAAACGCATCAGTAAATCGTTTCGCTCAGGCGGTTTTATCCTCAGTGATGAGGGCGGGGGAGTGGATATGGGGAAAATGCTGATGAAAGGCTTGGTGGAAAACCGTTTGCCTTCTTTGCTGAAGATCAGCCTGCTGGAAAAATACAAACTTACCATTGATTCCGTATTAAAATCCATTTATAAGGAACCTTTTCCTAATCGTTTTCTGGCCTCTTTTGCCCCCTTTATTTTATCCCAGCGGGAAGATGAA
>CAZBIF010000015.1:4524-12075 GCA_964492055.1 uncultured Flavobacteriales bacterium | reverse complement strand
CAGGAACTGGAAGAAATAGCCGAAAAAAATAACTTTTCATTAGGGCTTATCATGCAACGGCCTATTGATGCCCTGGTAGAGTACCATCGCCAATTAACTGCCCAGTAAAAAAACCGCAGGTATTTTATGTAGGGAAGGCAGGCGGCATTGTTGCCATTCCTTCACTGATTTGGTCTGAATAAACTGCTGCCGGGTAGTAAGCCCCGCAGCGATGCATAGCCTGGTTTGGTGTTGGAGCTGGCTCAGCATTAATTTTATCAAAGCTTCGTTCCGGTAGGGGGTTTCAATGAAAATACCGGTAGTTTTACTTTGCTGAGCTTCCTTTTCTATCAGCTGCAGTTGCTTTTTCAAAGCGTCTTCTTTTCGCGGCAAGTAACCGTGGAATTGAAAATTTTGTCCATTGAGTCCGCTACCTATTAAAGCAAGTAGCAAAGAAGAGGGTCCTACCAATGGAATTACTTCCACCCCCAGCGCATGGGCCAGCTTTACCACTTCTGAACCAGGATCAGCCACTGCCGGGCAACCGGCATCCGATAAGTAACCGATCTGTTTATTGGCCTTAAAAAAATCGCTTATCAGTTGCAGTTCCAAAGGATCACTTTGTTTATTGTAAACTATGAATTCCAGCTCTTCAATACGGGCCTTCAGACCCAGTGCGATCAATAATCTGCGGGCCGGTTTGGGATTTTCCACCAGCAAGTAATCACACTTATTGATGGCTTCAGTTACAGAGGTGCCCATTAGCTCTGTGGGATTACTTTCCCCCAGCAGGTTGGGAATGAGAAATAGTTTAGCTTTCTTGTTCAATGCGGTCGAGAAATTTATCACAGGCCCGGTCGAGCAGGCGGTAGACATTCTCAAATCCTTCTTCTCCACCGAAATAGGGATCCGGCACCGACATATTGGCGCCGGCTTCACTTTCGTTGAGCATCATCTTTACCTTGTTCCGCTTCTCCTCTTCCTCGGTCAAAGCAATAATATTGGTATAATTTGATTCATCCATGGCAAAGATCACATCGTATTCATCGAAATCTTCCAGACTGATCTGTCGTCCGCGGTAAGCAGTAATATCAATATCATATTCCCGGCTTTTCCTGATGGCCCTTTCATCCGGTTCTTCATCGATATGGTAATCCGAAGTACCTGCTGAATCCACTTCAATATCCAGGCCCCTTTCCCGGATCTTTTTTTCCAGTATCCCTTGCGCCATAGGGGAGCGGCAGATATTTCCCAAACATACCATTAACACTTTCATATTCTTATGGACAGTTTTGTTTGCCGATTGTTTGCAGATCCGCGATGATATAAGATACTATTGAATGCTGATCTTCTTTTCGAGATCGGTGATATAACCCCGGAAGCGTTTGTCTGTATCGATCAGGTTATTTACCGTTTTACAGGCATGCAACACAGTAGCGTGATCTTTACCTCCGCAGTGCATACCGATATTGGCCAGGCTGCTTTTGGTCATCTTTTTGGCAAAGAACATGGCGATCTGCCTGGCCTGCACCACTTCCCGCTTTCTGGTTTTGGATTTAAGCAATTCAATGGGCAGGTCAAAATAGTCACATACTACTTTTTGAATATAGTCAATGGATACTTCCCTGGCAGTGTTTTTTACGAATTTGTCGATCATCTGCTTGGCCAGTTCCAGGGTGATCGCCTTTTTGTTCAGGGAAGACTGAGCCAGCAAAGAGATCAAAGCACCTTCCAGCTCCCGGATATTGGTAGTGATGCTGTAGGCCAGGTATTCCACCACTTCCTTGGGCAATTCCAGCCCTTCGTTGTACATTTTGGTTTCCAGTATGGCGATCCTGGTTTCGAGGCCGGGATTCTGCAGGTCGGCTGATAGCCCCCATTTAAACCTGGACAATAAGCGTTGTTCCATTCCCTGCAATTCAATGGGCGCCTTATCGCTTGTCAGGATCAACTGTTTACCGGTCTGGTGCAAATGATTGAAAATATGGAAGAAAACATCCTGGGTTTTTTCTTTTCCGCTGAAAAACTGTACATCGTCAATGATAAGCACATCCATCATCTGGTAAAAGTGGATGAAGTCATTCTGGTTGTTGTTGCGCACCGCATCAATGAACTGATGGGTGAATTTCTCGGAGGAAACGTAAAGTACGGTTTTGTTGGGATGGTTATTCTTGATCTCAATCCCTATGGCATGGGCCAGGTGGGTTTTGCCCAAACCAACGCCTCCATAGATCAGCAGCGGATTGAAAGCGGTACCCCCGGGATTTTTAGCCACTGCATAACCGGCTGAACGGGCCAGGCGGTTGCAATCCCCTTCGATGAAGTTCTCAAAAGAATAATTGGGGTTAAGCTGGGAATCAATATTTACCTTCTTCAGCCCGGGGATAATAAAGGGGTTTTTAATGCCTTTCTCCCCGTTCACATCAATGGGTACCGAGACCGGTTCATTCTTTAAGGCCTGTTTATTGGCGGTGGGTATCTTTACCGTATAGGGTTTCGGACTATGTAGGTTATTTTCCATTACGATACTATACTCTAGCTTACCTTCGCTACCCAGCTCCCTTTTGATGGTTTTCTTCAACAATGAAATGTAATGTTCCTCCAGCCATTCGTAGAAAAACTGGCTGGGCACCTGAATGGTCAATACATTTTGCGTTAGTTTCACCGGAGTAATAGGCTCGAACCAGGTTTTATAACTTTGCAGACTAACATTGTCTTTAATAACGGACAAACAATTTTGCCAAACTTGGTTAAAGTCTTTACTCATTTAATATAAGTTTAATCGGTTGATCAGAGCGTGCTCAACTTACTAATTTAATTCACTAAAAGCAAAAAAACACCCTAATTTTTTTTGTTCTTTAATTCCTTGTCGACTTTTGCTAAAATCAATAATTACAAGCAATTAGCTATTCCAGGTTATCCTTCGAACGGCCCGACAAATATTTAAAGAAAAAAGTGAAAATAAAAATAAAATTGCTATTGACTTTTCGAAATTTTATGCTCTAAAATAAAAAAGTTTACAACTGTAAATATTAATTATATGTTAACAGAAAAAACCCAAATCAGGGTACGGTACGCAGAAACCGATCAGATGGGATTTGTATATTACGGGCATTATGCGCAATACCTGGAACTCGGTAGGGTAGATTGTATGAAAAAGGCCGGAATCAGTTATGCCCAACTGGAAAAACAGGGGATTGGGTTGCCCGTGAGGGAGATGAAGATTACCTATTATCAGGCAGCACGGTACGATGAATTGATAGAAGTGGAGACTAGCATAAAAGATATGCCTACCAACCGCATCCGTTTTGAATATAAAATTTACCGGGAGGACACTCTACTCGCAGAAGCGGAAACCACTTTGTTTTGTATGGATAAAGGCAGCCTGAAACCCATCCGTATGCCTGCGGTAGTTCAGGAAAGCCTGTCTACGTTTTTTAACTGACTGAACTTGCGGCGGCCCTTTAAAAAATATTCGATGACCAGGCTGTGATGGTACATGCCTGTTAAATTTGGTTTTGAAGAAGCTTTTATATGCCGGCCGCTAAATTTATAGAAGGCCCGGTGCGCCCGGACAATTGCCATGGCATGCACCAATCCGCTTTCTTTCCACAATTTTAAAAAGGCAGCGGCATCCAATATCAAACGAAGCAGGATTTTTATGAAAGTAAAACGGCTCTGGTCATTTTTTTTCAGCGCGATCAGGCTGTTTCTGAAATTGAGGAAAGTTTTGCGTGGGTTGGTATTTTGTAAGGTACCCCCCCCTAAGTGGTATACTACGCTCTGCGGTTGTAACATTACCTTATGGCCTTGATTCTTGGCCCTCCAGCATAGATCTATTTCTTCCATATGGGCAAAAAAATGCTCATCAAGCCCTCCTAAATCACGGTACACCTTTTTCCTGATGAACATGCAAGCTCCGCTTGCCCAGAAAATTTCTTTGATGGTATCATATTGACCCTGGTCTTTTTCTAACGATTGAAAAAGACGGCCACGACAGAAGGGGTAACCAAGAAAATCAATAAACCCACCGGCAGCACCTGCATATTCAAAATATTCTTTATGCTTGTAATCTTTGATCTTGGGCTGCACAATCGCCACTTTTTCTTCCTTTTCAAACAGCTCAACTATCGGCGGAATCCAGTGTTTGCTAACCTCCACATCTGAATTCAATAAGACATAAATGTCTTCTTCAATATAATTTAGTGCTTGATTATACCCTCCTGCAAAACCGCTGTTGGTGGTATTCCTGATTAACTGAATTTGGGGATACTGTTTTTGTAGAAAATCACAGGATTTATCCGTAGAGGCATTGTCTGCAACATAGATGGTAGCTCCCCCGGAATGTTCAACCACCGAAGGTAAAAAAGTTTCCAGATGATGCTGTCCGTTATAGTTAAGAATGACTACGGCAACGCTTAAAGGCATGTTTAAAAGGGGGCAAAGCTAAGGAAAGCCTCCCTATCTGGGATTATCATACAGATCTTTTGCCTCCGGCTGGATATCCACATCATAGGGGTTTTCCTGGGTAGTATTGTATGGACCATTGCTTTTCAACAAGTTTTGCTCCCAATAAGGATTTCTCACTTCCCCTGGTACATTGGAGTGCAATACCTGATATCCCATCATTTCCATACTGGGGCTGTAAAACACAAATTTCCGGTCTACCAGGCCGTTCAATTTATAATACTGCCAGATACTGTAAGGGTAAGTGTCCCTTTGGTATGGGACATCCTGCATGGCAGAAGGAGGGCCGTATTGCAGATAAACCCTACCCCTTTCGGTCTGATAGCCTTTGATATTTCCGTAGCCAAACATTTCATTTACTTTTTCAACCTCTTTTTTATATTTTAACCATTCTTCTTCGGGGGAAAGTGCATTTCTGCTTTTCCAGAAATTTAGAAAAAACTGTTGCATATAATACAAGTCAGCATACTTCAATTGATTTTTGGCAAACTCATATTCAGAAGCAGAACTAATAGGGGCAAGGGAGCGGATATATTCCTTTAGCTCTTCAATATTGGTCAAGGAGTCTACAAAGGTATTTTCTATAGTAACCGCTGAGTAGTCGATCAATTCCGGATTATTACGTTGAAAGGCTACCCTTCGACTGGCAAGTACCTCATTCTGCCGGTTTCGCAAAAAGATGGCCAGCTCATACCTGCCCGAAGGCAAGGTACTAAGATCAAAGGTCTGAACTACAGGTATCACTCCCGCAGCAGTATGTCTTTTCAGCGTCCTGAAATTACCCACTGCTTCACCTTCCCCGCTTAAGGTGATCATTACATCACTTAGAAATGCTTCACCGGGAATGGCAGTAGTGGTATTGTAGATCTCGAAAAGGTAGACCAGAAGGGAATCACCACCCCCGTAATAATGTGTATAACTGGGAAATATATCATGCCCAAACTTGCTAAAAGCGTTTGCGCTTTTAGTGGCTGCAATGCGACTACCGAGCTGCACCTCAGAAATGGCTATTTCGTCAGCAGGTAAATCAATAGGTCTCAAATCGGCTGTAATCTCCCCTACATCCAGGTCATTTAAATCTTTTACCTTGATGGTGTATTTGTAGTTTCCACGGGGAATGGATAATCGCTTCAGGTCGGAAAGATCTATTTTGCTTTCCCCCTCATTATAAAGCGGGCTGTTTAACTGGTATTTATCGTAGGCAATGACCTGGGTCTGTTCCTCGTTTTCGACCATCACGGTAATTTCTGTGGCTGCCTGCAATTGGTTTTCATCCACCCCTACGTAATTCAACATATTTCCATTAATGGAAAGGTAAAATTCTACATAAGGCTTACCTTCATCATCCATGAAAATAGCATAGTCAGCTATGAAATTGATCTTTGCCGGCAGGCAAAAATGAAGGTGAATTAGAAATATTAAAATAACAAGTTGCTTCATACCACTAAATTACATATGCAAGACACAACTTAAGACAAATTCGTGCCAAAACTTCAGTGAATTTAATTGGCTTTATTACTTTTGCAGCGGAGAAATGGCAGAGCGGTTGAATGCACCGGTCTTGAAAACCGGCATACCGAGAGGTATCGGGGGTTCGAATCCCTCTTTCTCCGCTAAATATTTTAATTAAGCCCCAACCTTCAAGAGTTTGAGGGCTTTTTTTTTGGAAGTGAAGACCGATAAATTAAAAATTCTTTTTGTCAGCTATGACGGGCTGACCGATCCTCTGGGGCAATCTCAGATTTTGCCTTATTTTCGTGAACTGTCGAAAAAGGGAATGGATATCACCATCTTGAGTTGTGAAAAACGACAGGCTTTTAATGAAATTCATAAACGGGTTGAACGCATTGTTAATGAGCATGAGATCAAATGGGAATATTTCTTTTATTCAAATAAATTACCGCTCCTCTCCAACTTTATTTCGTTACAACAATTAACGGGCAGGGCCCTTTCCCTACATAAAGCAGGGGCATTCAACCTGGTACATTGCCGTTCTGTCTTAACCCTCCCTGCGGGACTTAAATTGCAAAAAAGGGGAGCCCGGCTGCTTTTTGATATCCGCGGTTTCTGGGCTGAAGAAAGGGTGGATGGAAAACTTTGGAACCTGAAAAATCCCCTTTATAAATTCCTTTATAAAAAATACCTAAACAAACAGCAGAAAGGATATCAGGCTGCTGACCATATTGTCACCCTCACCCAGGCCGCCCGAAAAAAGATCATGAAGGAACATGCCATCAAAGCAGATAAGATCAGCGTGATCCCCTGCACGGTAGACCTTTCCCTTTTCAAACCATCGGAAGGCTTAAACAAGCAGTCCCATGCATTGCGGGTAAAATATGATCTAACCGAATATTATCCCATCCTCTGTTATTCTGGCTCCCTTGGCACCCGCTATCTGGTTAATGAAATGTTGCAGGCTTTTGCAAGTATTCGTGAGCAATTCAAAAACGCTCACTTGCTAGTACTTACTAAAAGCCCTACCCAAGACCTAAAAAGGCAGTTGGAAGGAATGGGACTAGGAAATGAAGTCACCTTAGCCTCCTCTACGTATAGTGAAATGCCCGCTTACATCAATATGTGCGACGCCGGGATCTATTTTATTTATAAGGGAAATTCAGGCGCAGCCGCGTCTCCCACCAAGCAGGCTGAATTTCTCGCCCTGGGCAAACCCATTATCACCAACCAGGGAATAGGGGATACGGATAAATTCATTGAAAACCATAGCATTGGGTATGTGCTTGAAGCATTTACCGAAGATGCTTACCGAAGCATGGCAAAAGAGCTGGAAAAAATTTTGAATATGCCTGCTGATGTTATTAGGGCGACAGCACGCAAGGAGTTTAACTTGGAAAAAGGAGTGAAAACCTATTTTAAAATATACCAGCAATTGTGTTGAAGTACACTGCCTCCCCCCACCAAATTCTAGCAGGCCCGGTTAATGATATTGCTGACTTTACTTCCACTCAGGATGAAAATACCGATCAGCAGACCGTTCATTCCTTTGGTGAGGAATGGAAACAATTCCACGGTTTTGAAGAGGTGGAAATTGACCGGATAGGAGATGAATATTTCGATATCCTGCCCGACTCCCTGACGCAAGGCAAA
>CAZBIF010000015.1:0-4514 GCA_964492055.1 uncultured Flavobacteriales bacterium | reverse complement strand
AATTGTGCTTGACGTAGGTTGCGGGAGTGGACGCTGGAGCAGGTACCTGGCGCCAAAGGTTGGTTTTATTGAGGCCATGGATCCCAGTGAGGCGGTTTTTGTTGCTCAGCAAGTGTGCAAACCTTTTGAAAATATACGTATCACCAAGGCAGGAGTAAATCATATCCCCTTTCCCGATCGTAGTTTCGACCTGGTTTTTTCCCTGGGGGTATTGCATCATATACCGGATACGGCTGAAGGTATAAAAAGAGCGGTTGCTAAATTGAAACCCGGCGGTTATTTCCTGGTGTATTTATACTATAATTTTGAAAATCGGGGCGGCTTGTTTAAAGCACTATTAAAACAAACTGTGTGTATCTTGTTAGCGCTTTTAATTTATCTGCCTCTTGTATCTATCAGCCGATTCTTGAAAGGGATGGGGTCTTCCATATGGAGTAAAATACCTTTAAGTTATTATCACGACAAATCCTTATACGTAATGAAAAACGATGCCCTTGACCGTTTCGGTACTCCTTTGGAACAACGGTTTTCAAAGGCTGAAATTCGTCAGATGATGGAAGAAGCAGGATTGCAAAATATCGTATTTTCACCCCGGCCGCCTTACTGGCATGCCATCGGCAAAAAAGGAAATTAACCCAATACTCAACCGCCGCTTTGAAAGAAGTTTTGATTATCGCAAATCACAGGTATGGGAGGTCGCCCGGTCAGCGCTTTCGCTTTGAACAATACCTTCCTTTCTTAGAGGAACACGGCTATAATTTTACCTTGTCGAACCTGATCGATGAGGCGGATGACCGGATATTATACAGCAAAGGGAATTATATGGCCAAGGCCAAACTAGGCCTTAAATCCCTACGACAAAGGCAAGCGGATGTAAAGCGTGCGGATCAGTTTGATATTATATTTATTTTCCGGGAAGCCCTGCTCACCGGCAGCAGTAATTTCGAGCGGGCTTTCAGCAGGTCCAAAGCGAAGGTGATCTTTGATTTCGACGATGCCATCTGGTTACAAAATGTATCCCTTGATAATAAAGCTTTAAGACGCTTAAAAAACCCTTTGAAAACAGATAAGATCATTGGTTATGCAGACATGGTTTTTGCCGGTAATTCCTACCTGGCCAACTACGCAGAGAATTTCAACCCTTGCGTAAAAATAATTCCCACCACTATCGATACAAATTATCACAAACCTCTGGCAAAAGCTACTGATAAAAAGATCTGTATTGGCTGGACAGGCACCCAGACCACCTTAAAGTATGTGGAATTCCTCTTTCCTGTTTTCAAAGGGCTACAGCAGAAATTTGAGGAGCAGATCTATTTTAAAATTATCTGTGACCATGAGCCGGCAACAGAAGGTTTTGAATTGAAATATGAAAAATGGGACCGGCATACCGAAATTGAGCAATTAGGTGAGATAGATATAGGGGTAATGCCGTTGGTGGATGATAACTGGAGCCGGGGCAAGTGTGGCTTCAAGGCACTGCAATACATGGCCATGGAAATTCCGGCGGTAGTTTCGCCCATAGGGGTAAACCAGCAGATCATACAATACCGTGAAAATGGACTGTTTGCCGCTTCCCCCAACGAATGGTATACTGCCTTGAGTGAATTGATCGTAAATAAAAGCTTGCGGCTTGAGATGGGTAAAGCAGGCCGTCAAACGGTAATTGATCGCTATTCAGTAGAGGCTCATAAAACCAATTACCTTACCTATTTTAATGAAGTACTTTCGCTTTAAAAGAATTTTCTTATTATATCAGTAACCTTGCAATTAATTGAGAAAAGCATGAAAAAAACAGCATTATACCAAATACATAAAGAACTGGGTGCCAAAATAGTGCCTTTTGCAGGCTATGAAATGCCTTTGCAATATTCAGGATTAACCGATGAACACATGGCTGTGCGTGAAAGTGTAGGCATATTTGACGTTTCCCACATGGGGGAATTTATTATTAAAGGGGAAGGTGCCCTCGACCTGATCCAGAAAGTAAGTACCAACGATGCCGCTAAACTCGAGCCCGGCAAGGTACAATATTCCTGTATGCCGAATGGGAAGGGTGGCATTGTGGATGATTTACTGATCTACCAATTGGGAGAAAATTCTTACATGCTGGTGGTAAATGCTTCCAACATCAAAAAAGACTGGGACTGGATATCATCTCATAATTCATTCGGGGCTGATATGGAAGATATTTCAGACCGTACCACTTTGCTCGCCGTACAGGGCCCCAAGGCCGCTGAAGCCCTGCAATCCCTTACCGATATCAAGCTATCGGAGATGAAATACTACACCTTTGAGAAAGGTCGTTTTGCAGGCCGCGACAATATCCTGGTTTCTGCTACCGGATATACCGGCTCCGGAGGGTTTGAAATTTACTTCGACAACAAAGAAGCAGAACATATCTGGAGTGAGATCATGAAGGCTGGTGAACCTTTTAATATTAAGCCTGCCGGCCTGGGGGCAAGGGATACCCTGCGTCTGGAAAAAGGGTTCTGCCTCTATGGCAATGATATTGATGATACTACTTCACCCATAGCTGCCGGCCTGGGGTGGATCACCAAATTCACCAAAGATTTTGTGGATGCTGATCACCTGAAACAACAGAAAGATGAAGGAGTGAAGCAAAAGCTGGCTGCCTTTAAAATGATCGATCGCGGTATTCCCCGGCAGGGATATCCCATTCAGGATGGTGAAGGAAATACTGTAGGAAAAGTTACCTCTGGTACTTCATCCCCTTCCCTAAAGCAAGGGATAGGCCTCGGATACATTGATTCAGAACTGGCCAAAGCCGGAGAGGAGATCTATGTGGAGATCAGGAACAAGCCACTGAAAGCGGAAGTGGTTAAACTTCCATTTCTATAAAGCATGGAAACCATAGAACAGCCGCATCAGCGAAAAATTGAAGTGTGCTATTCACCGGCCTTGTTTCCGGTTTATTACCACAGCACCAATTGTGTGGTGGTGATCATTGATATTTTTCGGGCTACTTCGGCTATTTGTACAGCTTTCGCTCACGGTGTTAGCAAGATCATCCCGGTTTCTTCCATTGAAGATGCACGCCGCTATCAGCGGGAAGGATACCTTGTTGCTGCTGAGAGAAATGGGGAGGTAGTGCAGGGATTTGATATTGGCAATTCACCCTTTCATTACATGGACGAGGGGTTGAATGGGAAGGAAATTGTGATGACCACCACCAATGGCACCAAAGCGGTGGAGCGCGCCCGGGCAGCTGATCATGTTATTGTTGCTTCTTTTCTGAACCTTACTGCGGTAGTAAAGTACCTCCGCGAAATGAACAAGAATGTGATCTTACTTTGTGCGGGATGGAAAGATCGATTTAATCTGGAAGATACTTTGTTTGCGGGGGCAGTAGTAAATCAATTGAAAAGGGAAAGCCACTTTACCGGACTGGCCGATTCTTCCCTGGCGGCTGATCATTTGTACCAGCTGGCAGCTGATGATGTGTATGGTTTTTTATCCAATTCTTCCCATCGCCGGCGACTTAGTAGGCTGCACCTGGAAAAGGACATTGAATTTTGCCTGCAAAAGGATGAATTTGATAAAGTACCATACTTGTCCGGAAACGCTATAGTTGCATGAAAACCCCCAAGCCATTTGCCCTTATCAGTTTAGGTGTAGTGGTTTTGTTTTGTTCGTCCTGGGGTTTTTTCGGACATCGCCGTATCAACCATATGGCGGTTTTTACCCTCCCATCAGAAATGATCGGTTTTTATAAGCGGAACCAGGGCTATGTATCAGAACATGCAGTAGACCCCGATAAGCGCCGGTACGCAACCAAAGACGAGGCCCCCAGGCATTATATTGATATAGATCATTATGGGAAAGAAGGAGAAGACCCCTTTGAGGCCATGCCCCGTTACTGGAATGAGGCAGTGGAAAAATACAGTGAAGATACCCTGATGGCCTACGGTATAGTGCCCTGGTATGTGGACTGGATGGTGAAGCGACTGACGAAGGCTTTTGAAGAAGAAGATGCGACCCGCATACTTTACCTTTCGGCAGATCTCGGGCATTATGTAGCAGATGCCCATGTGCCCTTGCATACCACTAAAAATTACAACGGACAACTGACCGGGCAAAAAGGAATCCATGGCTTGTGGGAGTCACGCATCCCCGAACTAAGTGCGGAGGATTATACTTATCTGGTAGGAAAAGCTGAATACATAGCTTCCCCCTTGAATACGATCTGGGAAGTGATAGAGGAGAGTCATAGCTATGTGGATTCGGTATTGTTAATTGAGAAAAAGCTGACTGCCGAATTTCCTTCTGACCAGAAATATGCTTTTGAAAGCAGGGGCATGTCAACCTTGCGACAATACAGCCGTGAATTTGCCCTGGCCTATCAGGATCGCATGGGGGACATGGTGGAGTCACGCATGCAAAAAGCCATATTGATGGTAGGAAATTTATGGTACACGGCCTGGGTAAATGCAGGACAGCCTGAGCTGGAAGGCTTGTATCAAAAAGTAAATGAAAAAGCCATGCAGCAAAGG
>CAZBIF010000014.1:24296-27406 GCA_964492055.1 uncultured Flavobacteriales bacterium | reverse complement strand
AGAGCACGACCTTGCCAAGGTCGGGGTCGCGGGTTCGAATCCCGTCTCCCGCTCATAAAAGTTTGGGTGTGAAGTGTGAGTGTGAACCACTTGCACTTTTTTTTTGATAGGTTTTAATCATACTCACACACAAACTCAAACTCACCCTTTTATGCTCGAGTGGTGGAATTGGTAGACACGCAGGACTTAAAATCCTGTGGACATTGCGTCCGTGCGGGTTCAAGTCCCGCCTCGAGTACTAAATACATTTCTAGGCCGTGCCCTGACCCAGTCGGGGCCTCGAGTACTAGATGTATATACCGGCGCTACCTTGACTTTGCAGGAGCTCAAGTACTTAAAACGTTCCAGTTGTAGGTCCTTTTTTTTTGTAAATTGGAGGATGCATTTCACCTATATCTTATTTTCTTCAAAATTATCTCGTTACTACATCGGATATTCTGAAAATCCTGAAAAGAGACTTGAAGAAAAACATAATCGTGGCTTGGTGAAATCGACCAAACCAGGTATCCCTTATATATTGGCTGAAAAAAACCTTTTCCTACTAAGCTAGAAGCCCTCCAAGAAGAAAAACGATTAAAAAAGGCAAAAAATACCAACTATTTAAAATGGTTAATTGATGGGAATTGGTAGCCTCTTCTTGATCATTCCAAAAGTCAGGTGCGGTCGTGCCCCGACCCAGTCGGGGCCTCGAGTACAAATTGACATTGCGGCCGTGCCCCGAATAAGTTGGGGACTCGAGTACTTTTAAGGTTACCTATCTTTATTTAGCACATAAGCAGCTTTAGACTGCTGTTTAATTTAAACGGCTAATATTTTCTACAGTCTTCAGCTGTGATTGGGTTCCCCGCCCGTACCGAACGGTACTAGATATATTTCCAGGTAGTGCCCTACCTCAATCCGGAGGCCTGGTAAGTAACCACCACCCCTGGCCCAATCCAAAAGCAACCCCATCCAGCCAGTCGCTCACGAAATCTTCCTTGAAATAAGGGAGAATGATCTCGGAGATTACGACCGCCAGAATAGTGAAGACGATAGCATCGGCGGTACTCAGTCTGTCCTGTTTATACAAGTAGTGGCGCTCAATCTGCAACAGGGCAAGCGCAATGGGTATAAAACAAAAAGGATCCAGGTAATCATCGGCAATGGGGATGGGGATATGTAGCAGGCGCTGAGTAATCTGATGTCCGGCAAACAACATTGCCGGCAGCCAGAAACTATAGTGTTTAAAGGGTTTGATCATAAGGCAGCCAGTATTACGAATACGAAAATCACTGCCAGTAACGGACTGAAAAGCATGAGCAAAATGATCCCTCCGATGCGGATGCCAATTTTTTTAAGACGGGTGGGCAAGTCGTCAGACTTGTCAATTTTGGCCTTTGCATTCCAGCGATCGAAGAGATCCCTGGCGCCTTTTTGCACCTCGCTTTCTCCTTTTTCTACCTCAGATGGTTTGGAAAGGTTCTCTTTCATCTACCATTCAACCCCAATCATTCCAGAATTGTTGGAGCAATGGCTTGATAAATGGAATTCGCCGCTTTAAAGATCGGCCCTTTAATGAAAGCACCCCTGCCGACAAGGTTATCCAATCTTATTTTTCCGTTGCAGCCTGTGTATTTTCAGCGGAATGCTCGCTGATCATTTGTTCGTGTTCCTTCAGAAGCGCCTGATGATCTTCTTTTAATTCCCGGTGGTCTTCCTTCAAACTTTCATGTTCTTCTTTCATCCTTTCATGATCGGCTTTGATGTCTTCTTCTTTCATATTGCCTTCCCGATGCTTTTCTTCCAGGGCCTGGTGGGTATTGACGAGTTCTTCGTGTTTGGAAATGATCGCACGATGATCCCGGATCAAAGCTGCATGCTTGTTTTCCATTGCCATATGAAGGGTGTCCCCCTCATCCATGTATTGCTCATGATCATTGATCATACGCTGGTGCTCCTGCTCCATTTCCTCATGATCGGCTTCCATCTGCCGGTGTTCTTCAGCAAACCTGGCATGCTCCTCAGCCAGTTCCTCGTGAAAATTATTTTCTTCCGCTGGTTTGTTTGGGTTGCAGGCAAATAGCAGCAGGCCAAAACCAAAGGCGGTCATAGTGTGGGGGATGTGTTTTATAGTGTTTAGGTATAGTTGAACCAAAACTACAAAATTTTATAGTTCCTTACTAAACCGTCAGGTTTGCTCAGCCGGCCAGCTTCAGTTTATCGCGGTGCAGGTACTCCAGCCGCTGCATGCTTTCCGTTTCAATGGAAGGAAAACCGAATTCCTTCGTTACTTTCCCCCGGATGAGGTAGCAACCCTTGCCGCGGAAGGGGAACTTTCGGGCCACCGGCGGTAAATGCACCGTATCGATCCAGTCGCCCTGCCGGTCGATGAAGGTACCAAACTGCATGCGTTCCCCTTTGGAAGTAGCGGTGTGCTTGATCGCTACCAGATAGCCGGCGATCTCAATAAATTGCCCCACCTTGCTCCCCACTTCCCCCGCTTTTAATGGCGGCAGGCGGTCGGTTTCCAGCAGGTCGAAAGGGGAATACAGGCTGAAGCCAAACAATTCCATCTGATCGAAAGCATCCTCCCGCTCCACCTCATCCAAAACCGGCAATTGAAACACCTTGCGGCTTTCCCGGAACAGGTCCCGCTCCGGACGGCTTTTTCTGGCCGTGCCCATCAGATTGTACATCTCCCAAAGCAGTTCCTGCTTGCTTTTGCCACTAAAGCGAAATGCGCCCGCCCGGATAAGTAAGGTCAGTTGCTCCAGGGAAATGCTGCAGCGATCCACAAAATCCGGCAAATCACCAAAGGGGCCATTCTGCTCCCTTTCTTTTAAAAAATGCTCCACCACACGGCTTTCCATTTCGTGGATCAGACCAAAGCCCATGTATAAGGTATTCTCCCCATATAAGCTGCTCAATTCATAGCTGTGATTAATGCAGGGCAACTGTACATCCGCCCCGAGCTGTTTCGCCTCGTGAAAATACATTTCCGTGCTGTAGAAACCGCCGCCGTTATTGATCACTCCCAGGATAAATTCCATGGGATGATGGGCCTTGAGGTACAGGGCCTGGTAGCTCTCCACCGCATAAGAAGCACTATGGCTCTTGCAAAAGCTATAGCC
>CAZBIF010000014.1:21570-24286 GCA_964492055.1 uncultured Flavobacteriales bacterium | reverse complement strand
GCCCTTTGGAAAAAGCGTAGCCGGCAAAACTCTCCGTCTGCCGCCACACTTCCGCGGTAAGTTCATCCGCATATCCCCTGGCTTTGCAATTCGTGAAAAATTTTTGTTTTACCTTCTCAAATTCACTGCGGGCCCGAAATTTTCCCGACATCCCCCGCCGCAGCATGTCCGCTTCCCCCAGGGTAAGGCCGGCAAAATAATGCGCCACCTTGATCACGTCTTCCTGATAGACCATCACTCCAAAGGTCTCTGCCATGAGTTTTTGCATGAGGGGAGGGGTTTGCTCTTTCCACTGACCGGAAGGGTCGAGGGAGCGCAGGATGTACTCCCGCATCATGCCCGACTTTGCTACCCCGGGGCGGATGATGGAGCTGGCTGCCACCAGGCCCAGGTAGGTCTCGGTTTTCAGCTTGCTCAGCAACATGCGCATAGCGGGAGACTCCACGTAGAAACACCCCATGGCTTTGCCCTCCCGCAACAAACGCTTGACTTTCTCATCCTCAAAAAAGCGCTCCACCCGGTGGATATCCAGCTCCGGTTCCTTGCCCCTTTCACGCACCAGGTCCACTGACTCTTTGATCTTTCCCAGGCCCCGCTGACTGAGCACATCGAATTTGTACAAACCTGCATCTTCGGCATGTACCATATCAAACTGCACCAGGGGAAATCCCTTGGGAGGGAAGGAAGTAGCAGAAAAATAATGAATGGGTTTGTCCGAAATGATGATGCCCCCGGCGTGTACGCTCAGGTGGCTGGGCATGTCTTTCATGTATTCCGCGTATTTGCGGATGAGGCGTAGGTACTGGTCTTTGCCCTGAGCGTGAAGTTCTTCCACCGACAGCCGGTCGATCTCTTCTTTGGGCAGACCAAACACCTTCCCCAGCTCCCGGATCAGGGAAGGGTATTTGAAGGTATTGTAGGTGGCCAGCAGGGCTATCTGGCTATTTTCTGTATTGCCGTATTTCTCAATCAGATACTGCGTCACCTCATCCCGATCTTTCCAGGAAAAGTCAATATCAAAATCGGGGGGATTTTCCCGGTACGGATTGATAAAGCGTTCAAAATAGAGGTCCAGCTTCACCGGATCCACGTCGGTGATACGCAGCAAATAAGCCACAATACTGTTGGCGCCACTCCCCCGCCCCACGTAAAAAAAACCCCGTTTACGCGCATAGCACAGCATGTCCCAGTTGATAAGAAAATAGGATTCAAAACCCTGCTCCCCGATCACTTTCAATTCCCGCTCCAGCCGCTCCGTGTTGGCAGCCTGGGCTTCCGGATCGGGGTAGCGATACGATAAATTTTTATAACACTCCTCCCGCAGCAGCTTCCGGTCTTCCTCTCTACTGCCGGTATAAGTTTGCTTATTGTGGTTGATCTCCCCGCTTTTTTGCAGGCCCTTGTAAGCGAAGGATATCTCGCATTGCTGCAGGATGGACCGGGTATTATCAAACAATGGAGGGTATTCCTTCAAAGCGTGCTGCAAGACTTCCGCCGGCCACATTTTATCTTCTTCCCTGCCCTGCTCCGCGGGCGGCAATTTGCTGAGCAAGGTATTGTTGTCGATGGCCCGCAAGAGGCGATGGATGTTAAAATCCCGCTTGCTATTGACGGTTACCGTTTGCATCAGCACCATCTTCTCCGGATGATTTTTCCAGGCGGAAAAGGGCAGTTGCTTCAGATCGGAAAGGCGCAGGCCGATGTACTCCTGCTCTTTGAGCAGAATGAACTCGTGGCGCCAGTGGCGGAAGGGATAAATGACAAAAGTATGGGGCAGCTGGGGCGCCCGGGAGGGGACGGTCGCTTTGCGATGGAGCAGGCCGGAAAGGTAGCGGTTGATCTGTAGAAAACCTTCATTGTCTCTGGCCAGGGCTACAAACTGTTGCCTGGCGCCCTGCCGAAAGTCTACTCCCACTACCGGTTTGATACCGGCCAGTCCCGCTTCCCGGATGAAGTTCAGGCAGGCAGAGGTATTGTTGATATCGGTAAGGGCGATGGCCGGCTGCTTATTTTCGGCGGCCAGCTGCAGTAGCTGCCGGCAGCTGAGGGTACCGTACCGAAAACTGAAGTGGCTGTGGCAATTGAGGTACATCAGGTACTTACGCCATTAAAAGGGTTCATGCTGCGGTGCTTCACCTGCATGCCGGCTGCCCGCTTTATTTTGTCTTCCCCGAAGCGCAGGCGCATGCGGTCCATGGCCTGGTAGAGGTTGATCATCTCCTCGGTATCGTCCAGCAGGCTGATCTGGTAGCCGCCCCCTACCAGATGACTGAAACGCACCCCGATGAGGCGGATGAGCAGGCGGCGCTGGTACAATTTATCAAACAGTTCCTTGGCTTTGGCGATAAGCAGGTGATCGCAGGAGGTGTACGGCATGCGGCACTGCAGGGTGTAGGTGTTAAAATCGGAATAGCGGATCTTCACCGTAAGGCAGGCGGTGAGTTTTTGCTGCTTGCGCAGTTTGAAGGCCAGGCGTTCCGTCATGGCGATGAGGATATTGCGCAGCTGATGCACATCCGTGGTATCCCGGTTAAAGGTGCGTTCGGAAGACATGGATTTTTGCTCCGAATAGGGCACTACCTGGCTGTGGTCTACCCCCTGGGCTTTCAGCCAGATGCTGCGGCCGTTCTTGCCCAGCACGTTCTCCATCAGTTCCACCGGCATTTGCTGTAGGGTTTTTACCCGCACCACGCCCATGTTGCGGAGCAGATAGGAA
>CAZBIF010000014.1:21276-21560 GCA_964492055.1 uncultured Flavobacteriales bacterium | reverse complement strand
GCGCTCCCCCACCTGGGGGATCTTGTTGACGGTAAGGGGGGAAAGAAAAACTTTTTCCGCCCCCCGTTCCACCTTATGGTAGCCATTGGGTTTGGATTCGTTGGTCGCCACTTTGGAGACGGTTTTATTCACCGAATGCCCGAAAGAGATAGGCAAGCCGGTTTCCCGCT
This sequence comes from uncultured Flavobacteriales bacterium, assembly GCA_964492055.1. Lineage (GTDB taxonomy): Bacteria > Bacteroidota > Bacteroidia > Flavobacteriales_E > Vicingaceae > CAZBIF01. Next base: position 21,390 of record CAZBIF010000014.1, on the reverse strand, counting down.
TGATGTCTTTGCGGATCTTTTTAGCCAGCAGGAAGGAACTGAAAAAGCGCTCCATGCCGCTGAGGTCGATGTAAAATTCATCAATGGAAGACTTCTCGTAGAGGGGCACCTGTT
>CAZBIF010000014.1:13412-21253 GCA_964492055.1 uncultured Flavobacteriales bacterium | reverse complement strand
GCGACGGGCGGTTCTCATGGGCATGGCCGAATGAATGCCGAAGGTGCGGGCTTCGTAACTGCAAGCTGCCACCACCCCCCGGTTGCTGCTGCCCCCGATCAAAAGCGGTATGCCATTGAGTTTGGGATTCTTTAATCGTTCCACGGAAACGAAAAAAGCATCCAGATCCATGTGGATGATGTTTTTATCAGCAGAATGGGCGGCAAAAATCATTTTGACGTATTTATTGTCAATTTTCTGCCAATAATTTAATCAAATAAATCAGATCAACTCCAAAGTCAAAAGAAGAAATTTTTTAATGTAGGATGAGTTTTTGAGTATAGCTAGTGGTTTCAGACTGAATTCGGAGCAGATAAATACCAGCATCAAGTTGGGAAAGCTCAACTGAGGGATCAGCTGAATTAACCGCCTGGCGGAAATGGATTTTACCCATTAAATCATACAACTCCAATTCAACCTTATCTTTCCCCAATCCCCTGAGAAAAATTCTTCCGGTGGTTGGGTTGGGGAAAACCCTCACTGCTTCCCTTTCTTTTTCCTGCTTAAGGTCCGTAAGAGAGGAGGTTTGCAATCTTATGGCCGGTTGAGAAGGAGTATAATACCAGCCCGGGGAAGGGTAGCTTTCATAGTAATAATGATTTCCCGGCCCCTGTAACTTTTCCCTTTCGCGATCCCTCCCCAGGGTCACTCCCTCATGGGGCTTAGCGGGATTAAGGTATCTCATTCGCAATCCGACCAGATAAGTGGCTTGCGTATCCAGGGAAGGAGGGGTGGAAAAATTAAAACCCACCCAGGTATTCCAATCCACACTACCTACTGTGAACCAGGAAGCAGAAGTATCGAAAACCATAAAATTGAAAGGACTGACCGTTTCATCAACTTCCCAGATTTCAGGCCTGAGCTGCAGATTGGTATTGTTTGAGTCCCTTGATATAAATGCCCGCACCTGGCTTATCGTTAAAGGATTTATACCGGAGTGATAGGTGGTGGCCAGCATATTGTAATCCTGGGCGTTATGAAACAATCTACTTGCGGTTACACCTCCCTGAAAAATGCCTGCATCCTTGGCGAATTCATGCGTAGTTACCCAGAAACTGTATTCCTTTACCGTATCGGCATTTTGCAGGGTAGAATCGGAAAAAACCGTACAGCGCAAGCGGTATTTGCCGCTCACTTTCGGTACTTGCAATGATTGTTGTAAAAAAAGCAAAGTATCCCTGAAACCAGCATGCAACGCGCGGGATGAGTCCGTAAGAGTAGTGATCAATCCCGAGCCGGCGGTGCCGGAAGAAGTGCTATCGTGAAACAATTCCACTTTGCCGCTGACTTTTGTCAAGGAACTGTTCCCCATATTGGAAACCATGGCTTTAAAAGTAAGGGGCTGCAAGGCATCCATGGGGATCATGGAATAATAACTCTCAATAGCAGACTTACCGGCGAAATCTATTTGAAAATCATTTAAATGCAGGGCGATTTCGTACCCTTCGGTGATCAGCAGGTCATCGATCATCCAGTAATAATGGGAATTACCGGTAGAGCGAAAACGGACATACACGGTATCTGCATTTAGCCCATGCAGATAAAAAGTAGTCTGGTAAACTTCACCATTTAAAGAAGCCACATTGGGTTGCCTGCCGTTAGTTGCATCTTTGGAGACCCAGGAAGAAGAAGGGGTTTTCATTTCAATGACTAACTCATTGGTAGTAAGGCAACAATAACGTTGAGACTGATACCATTGTACATCTATTGATTTTATTCTACTATCAATTGTAATTGCATCAGATCCAAACCATGTATCCATCACGTCAGGCATACTAAATGGAGTGTTATAAAAATCAGAGGGTAAAGATATAAAACCATTAGTTGAAGAAATTGAATTCAAGGCAGGTACATTCGTAGAATACATACCTCCCGGAGCAGTGGTATCCCATCTCCATTCTTTCCCACTCACTCCCTTATTGCCTATCGTCCATCCTGCCGGCAAACTATCGGAAAAATCCTGATAATAGAGGGTATCGCCATAGGCTTTTTGAGCCAGCGTTTTGCCCTTTTGGATGGGTGCAACTTCAGTTGCGGTTAAGGGATACTGAATCTGCTGTCCTTTGGAAAAGTAGGTAACAAACAATAAGAGGGCTAGTAATTGAAGTTGTTTCATTTTTGAATGAGAAAGAGTTCGGTCTGCTGTTCTTATTTGTATTAGGTAAATGCCATTGGGTAGTGCGGTAAGATCCATACCCTGATTGTTTTCTGTCATCATTTTTTGTCTTAACATTTTACCCTGCAGATCAAATACCCTCACCGCAAAAATTTCCTCCTCCATTTCCTCCATAAAAACTTTACCGGTAGTAGGGTTAGGATATATTTTCCAATCAGCCTTTAAATGAGTTTCCTTGTTCTCATCCACGCTAACCAAACCACAGCCGCCATAGCCGAAGTTGCCCAGGTTAAGCCGTATTGCGGCTTGCTGATCCACCGAATACCAACGTGGATTATTGCCGTTCAAATACATGAGGTTGGAACCTATGGGAGCATATTTTTCCATGGCCGTATCCCGCCCCAGTTTAATTGTCTTGCCATTGACCAGGTTGTTCTGTATCAGTCCTACGGCATAGCTGCTTCCTTTATTCAGGAATAAAGGAGGAAAAAATGAAATGGATTTCCAGCTACCTAAATGGCTGGAGCGTATAGTATCAGCGAAAGGACTGCTACCCACTACTTTTAAACCGGTATCGGTTACCTCCCAGATTCGAGGAGTAACAATTGCATTTCGGTTCGTGCTGTCAGTTGTTATATAAAAACTTAGGGATGATGCTAAGGGAGTAGGGTTATTAACATTGTAATTGGTGTCACCAAACGCATTATAAACCGTAGCGATGGCATCATCAACATTTCCTCCACCAACGTAGTTTGAAGTAGAAGCACTGCCAAAAAATTGTTCCCGGTCTTTGGCATAGATGGTATCAGTAAATACGAAATCGAAGGTACTGGCGTTTGACGTCATAGAGGATGCAGAATCTGACCACATAGTGGCGCTAGTCCTTATCTGTCCGTACTTTTTAAGATAATATTTATCGAATTTCTGACCAGCATCATACCATACCGCACGATTCAAATACCTTGTGGTCGGCAGGGTGTCAGCAACCGTAGCCGAATCCCGATAGAATTCTCCACTACCTCCGAATCCCTGGCAATTTTTAATCTGTTCCAGTTTTATTCTTCCCTGTACGTTATGCTGGTCCGCCAGACCGGCATTGCGGTATTGCAAACGGTAACTAATTGAATCATTCATCAAGGCCGGAATTTGTGTATAGACCGGATTGACCCAGAAAGTATCCCGAAAGACAGGTAGGATATCCTGAACTACAAGCAGGTGGGGATTACCCTCTACCAAGGTAAGATCGTCGATCATCCAGAAATAATGAGAGGCATTTTTAAAGTTAAACCGGATATAGGCAGTGTCTTCCATGCTCAGATCCGAAGAAACATTTAATCGCTCATGGTAGGAATTGGCTGAAGTGGTACTCTGAGGCCTGAAATTAATCTGATAAGGGGTGGACCAGTTAATGCTGTCCGTACTGATCTGCACGGAGAGTCCAGACCCTGCTGGCCCCCCACAACAGTAGTGGTGCCACTCATCAAACTCCAGCTGCACGTATTTTGTTGGTTTTAAAGGTATAGCTGATGAAGTTACCATGGAATTAAATGAGTGAGGACCAGTGGTTGGAAAGGGGGTATTGTAACGATCGGCCGGAAATAACAGGTAGCCATTGTGGGCTGAAGATGAGTTTAAGGTGCCAATTGATAGAGAATATTGCCCTCCCGGAGGCTGATCTGACCACAACCAATGGAAATTACCATTGGTACTGTCTAGGGATGTCCATTTAGCCAGGGTAGTATCACTAAAATCTTCGTAATAGAGCGTATCTCCGATCGATTTCTGCTTATTTGTCTTTATTTTTTCATCGGTTTGTAGCGGGATGCCCTTTTTCAGATTTTGCCAGAAAGTTTTTTGAGCGGTCAGGGGAATAGAGAGGCTAAAAAGAAAGAAAATTAAAATAGACGAAGTTTTCATGGTTTATAATTTTCCATAAAGGTAAAAAAAAATTCCGGCTGCGTTTGCAACCGGAATGAATGAACCAAAACACTCCCCACCTTATTGAAGGACTAGCTTTTTGATAAAAGTGGAATCCTTACCTGCTATCCGCAATAAATAGATCCCGGGGGGCAGGTGAGCGAGGTTCAACCGGGTAGTAGCCTCTGGTGTTATTTCTTTCTGCAAAACCACTTTACCCCTGATATTCACTACTTCTATCTTCTTAAATGTATGTTTGAGAGGCAGCTGAAGCTGGATATTACCTGGGGCAGGATTAGGATAGATGACTAGCTTATCAGCGATAGTAGTTTGCTCATTTTCTCCAATCAATATACGCTTATTCCCCGGATGAGTGGGATCGAAATTTATGCGGATGCCGGCCAGCTGATCGCTATTATACCAGCCCGGATTATTCGCTCCATTTATATACATAGCAGAACGCAAACGGGAGTGAGGAGAACCGTCGCCAGGAACCCGGCCGGCCCTGAAATTATTTCCGTTATTTGCTCCACTGACCTGTTCCCAACCTACCATGTAAAAGGAATCAGGATCGAGGGTTACTTTAGGAAATAAAGGCAAGACGATCCAGTTGCCCAGATCATTGGTAGTTATCGTGTAATTGAAAACAGAACCCCCCACCTTATTGGTTGCGGTACCATTCCAAATTTGCGGATCGATGGTACTTCCTACATTAGTGGTATCATTACTTACAAAAAGGGATATACTGGTGGCAACAGCCGTATCGCTGCCGGTATGAAACAAGGACATCCAGCGATCACCGTCATTCCCCCCTCCCTGATAAACCGATGGCCCGCTAGCGCCTGAAAATACATTATAATCCCTCGCCCAGGTAGAATCATCCACGGTAAAACGGTATTCATAAATGGTGGTGGGAGTTTGGCTGCTCTGTGTAGCCGTAAAAGTTGAACGGTAGCGATAGTGACCGGTACTTAGGGCCTTAAAACCATGTTGTTGATTATTTACGGTATCCTTCCCCAGCATTGGCAAGTTAGCTATGGTATCCGAAGGTGTTTGGTAAACCAATCCACTCCCTGGATTTCCCTGTAAAGTGCTGTCATGATAAACTTGATTGAGTGCAGAAACATTATTTAACCCCTGTGAGCCATTATTGGTCAAATAGGTTTCAAAAACCACGCTGTCCAGTAAATTTTGTGGCACTATAGTATAGTTTATTGAACTGATTCCACTAAAAATTCCGGGATGAAAGTTGACTAACGAACCTTCATTGATTAAGGAATGAGTATAACCTTCCACAACTTGCAGGTCATCGATCATCCAGTAATAATGGGTACTTCCGGTAGCTTTGAAACGTATATAAAAATCCCGTTGATTGCCGAGTATATTAGAAACATTTAACTCCATCTGCTGCGGATTGGCAGTTGAAACATTCGGAGGCAGGCCTGCTGTAGCATCAAGGGTTTGCCAGCTCGTGCCATTCAGACTCAATTCCACTACCAGCTTATTGCTTCCGGAGCAACAATACCGTATGGATTGCTCCCAGCGCAATAATACCGCGGCAGCGGTAGCACTGAGGGTGAGTTTGTTGGATTGAATAACAGCATCCATACTAGTTGCTCCTCCGATAGGGATAGGTGTGTTGCAAAAATCCATGCGCAAAGAGATGAATCCATTCGTATCGGAGGTTGAATTCAAGGCATTCGCAGAGGTATATTGCCCCCCGGGAGCCGCATCAGACCATACCCATAGACAATTCCCATTGTTATTGGAAGTGATCCAACCCTGGGGTAAATGGTTATTTGAACTACGTCCCGTAGAATCAAAATCCTCGTAATAAAGAATGGCGCCTGGTGCTTTTACTGAATTTATTTTATGCTTGGTTTGCTGAACTGATTGAGTTTCTAAAGTAAATACAGGAGAGGGAAAAGTCTGGGAGGTTAAACTCGAACTGAGGAGAAATAAATTGCACAAAAGAATTGTATTTATTGCATTCATAAGTCTTTAATTTAATTGATTGAATCAAATTTAACTTGGCTGAGAGGCTTTAGGAGGCAAGATTTTCACAAATGAGGTCAAATCTTTCACACTTCCATCAATTTATACATTGGTATTTTTATTGTCATTTTTTGTCAGTATATTTGTCAATATGTTTTTTGGTAGTAATATTCAATTTCTTCGAAAGCGAAGAAAAATATCCCAGGAAGAACTGGCCGGGGAGCTGGAAATAAAACGCAGTTCGTTAAGCGGGTATGAACTTGGCAACTCCGAACCCAATTTTCAAACCTTGTTGCAGTTCTCCGATTATTTCAAAATTTCGCTGGACAAATTGCTGAAGCTGGATCTGCGGAAAGTATCCGAATTGTATCTCGCTCAGCTGGAACAAGGGGTGGATGTTGATATTACAGGAGGAAAACTGCGGGTACTAACCACTACGGTGGATAAGTCGGACCGGGAGAACATTGAACTTGTTCCTCAAAAAGCCAAAGCTGGTTATACAGCCGGTTATGGAGACCCGGATTTTATCAGTGTATTGCCTACCTTTCAGTTGCCTTTTCTGGATAGGAACCGAAAATACCGAAGTTTTCAGATTGAGGGGGATTCCATGCCCCCGGTATCCGATCAATCGTGGGTGACAGGAGAATTCGTGCAAAACTGGAGGCATATTAAGAATGGCTATCCCTATATTCTTGTAACCGAAAATGAGGGGGTGGTTTTTAAAACAGTTTACAACCAAATAGAAGAAAACCAAACTTTATTACTGTGTTCCACCAACCCGGTTTACAAACCTTATGAGATTTCAATCAATGAAATTTTAGAAATCTGGAAATTTGTAAACTACATCAGCAACGAAATGCCGGAACCCAATCTAAGCCGGGACCAGATAAACACCACTATGGTTGATTTACAGAAGGAGATACGGGAAATAAAAAACACCCTTAAGCAGAAAAATTAAAGGATTTCAGAGCTTCTTTTCCTTAAGATTGAATTAATACCCAACCTATTAGTAATTTTATACGTCTAAACGCCGACTATAAAAATACCGTAATGAAATTTTATTCTGCTATCCTGCTTGCAGCAATTTTCCATTGCTCAACTTTTACCTCTTATAGCCAATCAAACTCTTCTGTTTTACCTGTTACGAAAACCCCTGCCGGCTTACCCTCTTTATGTCCTGCCGCTCCTGACCCAATTACTATTTTACAACCTAACAATACCGTATTGACCATCGTAGGAAAAGGAAACTTACTGAATCATCATACTGAAACAGTAGATGGGTACACGGTGGTACTTAATCAAAACGGCATATATGAATATGCCCGCCTGCTAAATGGAACTCTACTTCCAAGTGGAATAAAAGCTTCAAATCCCACCATAAGAAGTGCAACGGAAATTCAATACCTTAACACCCTCTCCAAGTCTATTACTCCAGTTTCTACTCCCTTAAAAAATTCAATTCTAAGCCAGGTAAACCAACAACTGCAAAATAAATCATACCCCACTACCGGTACAGTAAAAGTGCTAGCCTTGTTGATTGACTACCCTGACTTACAGAAACAGTTTAACAAAAGCAGTTTTGACAGCTTGCTTTATGGTAGCAATTACCGGAATGGGGATGGGAGTTTTTCCTATTACTATGCTACTAGCTCAGATAGTCAGTTGTTAATTACCGTAGATGTAAAAGGCTGGTACCGGGCAGCAAATAATTACATTTACTATTCACGGGATAGTGGCAGTTCCAGGGCTGCTGACCTGGTAAGGGAAGCAGTGG
>CAZBIF010000014.1:12650-13402 GCA_964492055.1 uncultured Flavobacteriales bacterium | reverse complement strand
CCGCTGAAACAGCGGGAACTAACTTTGCTCAATACGACAATAATTCTGATGGGTACGTAGACGGGATACTTGCGGTACACGCCGGACCGGGGGCAGAACAAGGCAGCCGTACCCAATACATCTGGTCACACCGTTGGGTGTTGAGGGGGGGTAGTCTTGGAAGAGTACGCTATGATAATGTATGGATTGACGATTATATGATCAATCCTGAAACCCGCATTTCAGGAAGGAATCAAAACCTGGTTGGTATCGGAGTGTTCTGCCACGAATTTGGTCACAATTTAGGTTTGCCGGATTTGTATGATACCGATGATTCCAATGGAGATTCAGAGGGCATAGGTAACTGGTGCCTGATGGCCGGTGGAGGCTGGCTGGGCGGGGAACATCGCCCGGCTAATATGAGTGCCTGGTGCCGCATAGAAAATAACTGGGCAACTCCACGTACCTTAACCATCGGAAATTACCGCCAAGATACCCTTCGACCTTCTACTGTAAATTCTAACGAAATCATCCAGGTTAATACCCAGTTAAGCAATGAATATTTTTTACTTGAAAACCGTCAAAAAAGTGGTCTGGATCAATCATTGCCCGGCGATGGCTTGGCCATATGGCATATTAATACTACCAAAACAAATTCATTTGGCAATCGCGTAAATGGGGATGAGAGTTTAAAAGGAGTGGATCTGGAAGAGGCCGATGGCAATGATGACCTGGATAATGAAGTTAACCGCGGTGATGCAGGGGACCTCTAT
>CAZBIF010000014.1:8345-12640 GCA_964492055.1 uncultured Flavobacteriales bacterium | reverse complement strand
CCCGGGAGTAGTAATGTTACCGCTTTTGATAATAATAGTTATCCCAGTTCCCAGACCTATTCCAATGCGGCAACCAATTTGAAAATTTCTGCCATTGGTAAAAGTGGAAGTAATATTTATTTCACATTTGGTTCACCCCTTTCTTCTTGTACAGGTACTACAACTTTTACCTCCAATTCAGGCAGTTTTGACGATGGCAGCGGCAACGCGAATTATTCGGACAGTTTGAATTGCAGCTGGCTGATCCAACCATCCGCAGGTACTATCACCCTTAATTTTTCCAGCTTTATTACGGAAGCCAACCACGATACCTTGACAATATATGATGGAAGCAATAGTTCAGCGACTGTTCTGGCTACTTATAGCGGTAATATCAGCCCGGCTAGCGTAACTTCCACTTCCAATGCCATGTACATAGAATTCAAAACCAATGACTCTGTGAATTTTGCAGGTTGGAATGCGAATTATTCGGTAAACAATCCCAATAGTTGTAGCGGTACTACAGCCCTTACGGCAGTGGCAGATACATTTACTGATGGTTCTTCCGCTTCTACCAATTATCAAAATAACCTCAATTGTTCATGGTTGATTCAACCTACAGGTGCCAATTTCATTTATCTTCACTTCAGCCGTTTTTTGACAGAACGAAATTTTGATCAGGTAAAGATTTATGAGGGTAGTAATAACAATGGAAAATTATTACGTACCCTTGATAATAGGGGAACTACCGATACCATTACAGCTTCCGGAGGTAGCATGTTTGTAGAGTTCATTACAGATGGCAGCGTAAATTTTACTGGTTGGGAAGCTATCTATTCATCTTCGCCTGACTTCTGCCTAACCAAGCGAACCTATACTTCCCTTTCCGATACATTAAGAGACGGTAGTGGATCCAATAATTATAAAAATAATACCAACTGTTCCTGGTTGATCAATCCAAAATTTGCCACCCAGATTGAACTTGACTTTCTTTCCTTTGATACAGAATCCAGCAATGATGTAGTAAAAGTATATAACGGAAGTAATAATCAGGGTACATTGATCGGCACATATTCAGGTAGCACCATCCCGAGTAAGATTACCCTGAACGGTGCGAATTTGAACATGTATATTGAATTTATCACAAACGGCACCACAACGGATAGTGGATGGGAAGCTGTGTATACTGCCACCGGCGGAAGCAGTTGTGTGGGTAATATATCCCTGACCGCTCCTACTGATACTTTTCATGATGGAAGTGGTCCGAATTTTAATTACGATCACAACTTAAGTTGTAGCTGGACTATTCAACCTGCTGGCAACCCTGCGGTCATTACCTTGAATTTTACTTCAATGGATCTTCAATTTGGGGATTTTGTAAGGATTTATGATGGCAACAGTAATTCAGGAACGTATATAGGATTTCGTTCCGGTACTTCTCCAGGTGCACCTTTAAATGCATATAGTGGGGCTATGTTTGTCGAGTTTACAAGCAATAGCAGCCTTAATTCTGGAGGTTGGGAAGCGGTCTATAATTCTTCTTCCAGCTATTGTATAAAAAATAACACTTTAACTGGAAATTCAGGTAGTTTCAATGATGGTTCCCCTTTCAATACAGATTATAAAAACAACTCTGATTGCAGCTGGCTGATTAGTCCTACCGCCACTAATGTGGCCGTTGCCCTTCAGTTTTTTAATTTTACTACTGAAGCTACTCATGATACCGTTACCATTTATGACGGTTCTTCTACAAATGATCCTATTCTTTCAACCTTATCCGGTAGTTTAGGTTCTGTCCCTGCTATCGTTTCCAGTGGTGGTGATATGCTGGTTACTTTTAAATCAGATAGTCAGAATACTGCGGAAGGATGGAATGCTTTTTACCGAACCCAAACCCTTCCAGCATGTTCAGGATTAACTACCTTCACAGCAGTTAGCGATACCTTTACTGATGGTTCCTCAGCTACTCAAAGTTATGTGGAAAACAGTAATTGCCGCTGGCTGATCCAGCCTCCGGCTGCCGCTGTCATCAATCTACAATTTTCCCGTTTTAATATGTTTACAGGAGACACATTATTTGTTTACGACGGGCCAAATAGCAGCGCTACATTGATCGGAGCTTATACCGGTAGTATATTACCCTCAGCCCTAACTAGTAGCGGTGGCAGTTTGTTTTTACATTTCAGAAGCAATGCCTTCACCAATGGAACAGGGTTTGAAGTACGCTACAACTCCTCAACAACGCACTGTTTTTCAAACCTTACACTTACCGCTCCTCGTGATTCCATACGAGACGGCAGCAGTAGTGCAAATTACCAGGATAACCTGAATTGCAGTTGGACAATACAACCTAACACGGCTACTTCTGTTACATTAACTTTTACAGAATTTGATGTGCATACGGGTGGCGACACTTTGTTCATATATGACGGAACCTCCAATACCTCCAATTTATTAGCTGCCTATACTGGCAATGCAATCCCATCTGCGGTAACAAGCACCGGGGGAAGTATGCATCTTGAATTTATCACCAACAGTTCGCAAAATAGCAGTGGTTGGACGGCATACTATGATATTACCTCATCACAGAGTTGCATAGGAACTACTACTTTCACCAATGCAAGTGGATCATTTGATGACGGTAGCGGTAATAGCAATTATGACAATAATTTGAATTGTTCCTGGCTTATTCAGCCGGCTGGCAATGCAGCTATAATTAATGTTGATTTCAACAGTAACAACCTGGCCAATTTCGGGGATCGTATTTTAGTATATGATGGAACAAACAATGGAGGAACCTTTTTGGGAACCTTAACAGGAAATAATACCAGATCCTTTCTAGCTTACTCAGGAAGTATGTTTATACTATTTGAAACGGATAATTCACTTACGGCCGCAGGTTGGAGTGCTAATTACTCAAGCTCGAGTAGTTTCTGCCTTTCCTCGGATACCTTAATCGCCTCTTCCGGTGTCATTACAGACGGATCTCCTAGCAGCTCTAATTATTTAGATAATACAAACTGTAGCTGGCTCATACAGCCAACCTTATCTAATGTGATCATCAATTTCAGAATGTTTAACCTTACTACACAGGCCAACATTGATACGGTAACAATTTATGATGGCCCAACTACATCGGATCCTATATTGGCAACATATTCAGGTAGCCTTGGCCTTCAACCTACTATTCGATCAACCGGGGGTAGTATGCTGGTGACTTTTAATACAGACACTTCTATCACAGGTTCAGGATGGCGAGCAAGTTACGCTACGGCTGCGCGGCCCTATTGCAGCGGGCAAACCACTCTCACTGCTGTCAATGGCACTTTTGATGATGGTAGTGGCAGCAGTCAAAATTACGTGGAAAACAGTAATTGCTCTTGGTTGATCCAACCCACTAATGCCATCACTATTGATCTGGATTTTAATTATTTTACTACCGAACAAAGTTTTGATATCGTGCGAGTGTATGATGGCACCAGCACCTCTGGTACGTTGCTGGGTACCTTTAGTGGTAATCAAAGTAGTATTCCTACTCAAACTGCTAACTCCGGATCCATGTATGTGGAATTTCGTTCCGATGGTTCACAAAATGCAAGGGGCTGGGAAGCCACCTATACTTCTTCCGGCACTCCCTTAATAAACATTTCGCCTGATACCGTTTATTTAAATGCAGGCATGAGCAGCACAGCCAATTTGAGTGTTACATCAAACACGAGCTGGACCTCTTCAGATAACGCCAGTTGGTTATTAACAAACCCCATCAATGGCAATCGCAATCAAAATTTGACCTTGATTGCCTTACAACCCAATATCGGCCCTGAAAGAACAGCAGAAGTATACCTTACTACTACCGGGCATACTACTACGGTAAAGGATACCGCTATAGTTATTCAGCGTTCATCTGGTAAATATTTAATAGGCAAGCCCGATAGCTTAAATTACGCCTCTGTACCAGCAGGATCTCAAACTATTACTATCCAATCAAATATAAACTGGACAGCATTTACGTCATTTAACTGGATCACTTTGGGCACCACTTCCGGAAATGGTAATGGTTCCATTCAGGTTTCCTTATCAAATAACTCTACAAATTCAATCCGAAATGGTTATGTGGTCCTACAGGGAAGTCAAGGGGTTTCAAACGATACGGTTTTTATCAGACAAGATACCCTTCAGCAATTTAATTTAGCCGCCAGCCCGGATACTTTGTCTTTTGCAGCTATTGCACCCCCGGCTCAAAACATATCTTTATCCACAAATGTGAGCTGGAATGCTACCCCTTCTGCCAACTGGATTACGACTAGCCCCTCCTC
>CAZBIF010000014.1:6331-8335 GCA_964492055.1 uncultured Flavobacteriales bacterium | reverse complement strand
CAGTAACTCTGACAGCCAATCAGTCTGGAAATATCCGAATGGGTTATGTGGTTTTTAGTGGCAATTCGGGAGTGGTTAATGATACGGTTTATATTATGCAGGATGGTAATAGCACTAGTATTCCTTTTATTTTGGCTGATCCCCGGTATTTGTCATTTAATTCTACAGCCAATGGAAAGGATACTATTGAGATTAAATCCAATGTTTCCTGGCGAACCTCTTCTCCTGTGAATTGGCTTACTTTAAAAAACCTTACAACTGCAATAGATACAGGAGAAGTAGAGGTTGAAGTGAATTCTGCCAATCTGGGCCCGCTGCCACGGGCAAGTTACGTGCTGATAGAGGATGTAAATAGTACTCTTACCGATACAGTTTATGTAATCCAACTGGGACTAGCGCCTATTCTGGGTATGGTTGAAGATACGGTTTTATTGGGTTCGTCTATCAATAGTACAGCTACTATAAATTTAATCTCCAATTTAAACTGGACTGCTACGAAAGGAGCAAACTGGTTCAATGCCAATCCCTCCAGTGGAAATGGTAGTAACCTCGTTACTCTCACCGCTAATTCAGCCAATCCAGGCACCACTCAGCGTATTTCTTATTTTGCTGCAACGGATGTCAATGGTTTTCAAAAAGATACGGTAGTGGTCATTCAAGATACCGTTGCCGGTGACCTGATTACCTCGCCTGATACCTTGAGATTAGCTGCTACCTTAGGTAGCAATGCCAGCTATTCAGTTTCTACTTCCTGGTCATGGACCGCCAAGCCATCGGTTAACTGGTTGCGGGTAAATCCCTCCGGTAGTACCGGTAGTGCCACAGTTACTGTGGCAGCTATTACTGATAATACCGGCTCGGTTGAAAGAATGGGTTATATAGTTACAGAGGCTACTTCAGTAGCCAATAAAACGGATACAGTATGGGTAATTCAGGATGGTCTGACCCCTACCCTTTCTGTTTCTCCTACGCAAATCACCTTGAACTCGAATCTGGGCAGTAATGATCAGTTTACAATTACCAGCAATGCTAGTTGGACTATTACAAATCCTGCGACATGGCTTTCTTTAAACAAAAATAACGGCACCGCCAACGAGGTGATAACCGTTACCAGCAACAGCGAAAATATGAGCGGTAATAACCGCATGGCCAACCTGACCATAACAGCAAGTACTTTAACCGCTACGGTAACTATTACCCAGATAGATGGCACCCAGCCTACATTTTCTGTATCAACCGATACGGTTTATATTGATAATCCCCAAGGAAGCACCGGCTCTTTCAATATTATCGGAAATGTGGACTGGACTGCTACCGAAAGTACACCCTGGTTATTGATCAATCCTACCTTCGGTAATGGTGGGGCTACTGTTACTGCACTTGTTGCAAGCCGTAATACCAGAGGTAATCCCCGCTACGCAACCATTACTGTAGGAGCAAATGGTTTTAATGATACAACGGTAGTGGTAGTACAAAAAGCAGCAGATGCCTTATTTGAAATTGCTCCTGACCGCCTCATGCTGGGAGGGGATTCAGGCGATGTGGCTTTTTTCAATCTGAGTTCCAACTTAATCCAATGGGAAATAAAAGACACTATTGATTGGCTGGAAGTAAGCCCTGAGCAAGGATCGTTTACCGCACAAATTAAGCTTACTGCAATTGACAGTAATAACACTGGCGCCCAACGGACCGACTCCCTTCTGATCAGCAGTCCGCCACAAATCCCTAAAGTTGTACGTATCACCCAAGACACTGTTAAAACTGTGGGTATAGGAGAGCAATTGCTAGCGAACAGGCAAGTAGAGATTTTCCCTAACCCAACCTCCGGAATGATTAACTTAAAATTGTTAAGTAAAGAGATAATACCTCCTAACTCTATCCGGGTGATGGATCAATTGGGCAAACAATTGGAAATCGCAATTACGAAGGAAAGCATTTCGCAATTAGCAATTGATCTGCGAAGCCTGGACAACGGAGTTTACTATCTGCAGTTTGAGGTAAAAG
>CAZBIF010000014.1:5993-6321 GCA_964492055.1 uncultured Flavobacteriales bacterium | reverse complement strand
ATTATACGGAGAAAATAATCAAAACCCAATAAAAAAGCCATCGTGGTGCGGGGCTTTTTTTAATCTTTCCGGAAAGCACTAATACCTGTAATATCCATGCCGGTGATTAATAAGTGTATATCATGAGTACCTTCATAAGTAATAACTGATTCGAGGTTCATCATATGACGCATGATAGGGTATTCACCAGTAATCCCCATACCTCCATGAATTTGTCTTGCCTCCCTGGCAATTTGCAAAGCCATATTTACATTATTGCGTTTCGCCATGGAAATTTGCTGAGTGGTGGCTTTGCCTTCATTTTTGAGTACGCCTAACCGCCAGGCCA
>CAZBIF010000014.1:2934-5965 GCA_964492055.1 uncultured Flavobacteriales bacterium | reverse complement strand
TTCAGCCAGTTTTTTCTGTACTAGTTGATAGGAGGCAATAGGCTCATCAAACTGAATGCGTTCCTTGGCATAACGAAGTGCTGAGTCATAGCAGTCCATGGCTGCCCCTATTGCGCCCCAGGCAATTCCAAAGCGGGCCGAATCCAGACAGCCTAATGGCGCCCCTAAGCCGGATTTATTAGGCAATAGATTTGCTTTAGGAACCTTTACATTATCGAAAACCAACTCACCGGTACGCGAAGCCCTCAATGACCATTTCCCATGGGTTTCCGGTGTAGTGAACCCATCCATTCCCCGTTCGACAATCAATCCGTGAATACGGCCGGACTCGTCTTTGGCCCATACCACCGCAATATCACAAATGGGTGAATTAGTGATCCACATCTTCGCCCCATTCAATACATAATGGTCTCCATCATCCTTGAAATTGGTGATCATACCAGAGGGATTGGATCCATAGTCCGGTTCAGTCAGGCCGAACGAGCCGACATATTCTCCGCTAGCCAGTTTAGGCAGGTACTTTTTCCGTTGTTCTTCATTGCCGTATTGGTAAATGGGATACATTACGAGGGAACTTTGTACCGAAGCAGCAGACCGGATACCTGAATCACCCCTTTCCAGTTCCTGCATGATCAAACCATAGGATATCTGATCCAGTCCGGCACCGCCATACTCTTCAGGAATGTAGGGTCCAAATCCACCAAGTTCAGCAATGCCCTTATTCAATGCTATAGGGTATTCAGCTTTCTGGGCGTATTCTTCTATGATCGGACTCACTTCCTTTTTCACCCACTCCCGCACT
Source organism: uncultured Flavobacteriales bacterium (assembly GCA_964492055.1). Classification (GTDB taxonomy): domain Bacteria; phylum Bacteroidota; class Bacteroidia; order Flavobacteriales_E; family Vicingaceae; genus CAZBIF01. The sequence goes on along the minus strand of CAZBIF010000014.1, from coordinate 5,163 downwards.
GTACTGCGGATCAATTTATGTTCTTCAGTTAGTAAATCATCCAATTGATAATAATCGGGTGACTGAAATCTATCTGTACTCATAGCTATATTTTATGCAAAAGTATCAATTCCAATCCGCTATCATGCTATACAAGCAATCAACTCCTACCTTTGCAAAATCAAAGACAGCCTTACATATCATTTTCCGGATTCAAACGACTACTTCATTCTGCCGGATAGTCAGTACCATTCAGACAATTATACAATCACTGAATGGGCAGGCCAATACAACAGTAAACCAGTAATTAAGTCCTATCCTTACTCCGGCGAAGCTCATGCGCAAATTAATTCAAATTTTACATTCGGATTTTTAATTCTTGGTCTGGGTATGCTGGCTTACATTATGGCTTTTCAGCGGAAACGATTTGATCTTATCACCAATGCTTTAATCCATTGGAAGCTTTCCAAACAGATAATACGGTATGAAAAAGTACACTGGCACGGGGTTAATTTGCTATTGTTGTTGCTATTTTCATTGAGCATGGCCTTTGCTATAGCCGTATATTATGGGGGCAGGGAGCAGTTGGCTGAAAGTCTGTCCTCCATGCCAACGAGCTGGTTATGGGTTATGGCTTATATCTTATTGAAAATCATAATTTACCGCCTTTCCTCCTGGTTATTTCAACAGGCAGAAATTTTTCAGTTATATCTTTTTCAGGTAAACCTCATACTTAAATATTGTGGGATTGGACTCTTCATATTGCTGGTTTTTACCGTTTATTTACCCATCGGCCATCATATATTCAGTTATTTATTACTCTCCATTCTTGCTGCATTTCTTTGCCTGCAATTGGTCAGGGGCGTTCAAATTGGAAAGGCCGGGGGCATACCTTTGTATCTTATAATTTTGTATCTTTGCAGCCTTGAAATTTTACCTTGGTTACTGTTAATTAAGGTATTAATTTAATGCGCTAACACCTCCATACTAACTCAAAAATTCCCGATTTGAAAGTAAAAACCATCCTAGTATCCCAACCAGAACCTGAAACTGAAAAATCACCTTATTTTGACTTGTCTGAAAGTTGCAAGGTAAAAGTTGATTTTCGACCTTTTATTCATGTAGAAGGAGTGGATTCTAAAGAGTTCAGGCAACAGCGGATCAATATTCAGGAATACGGTGCGGTTATTTTTACCAGCCGAAACGCGGTAGATCATTTTTTCCGCATTGCGGAAGAAGTAAGGTATAATGTACCTGACAGCCTGAAGTATTTCTGTATGTCAGAATCAACTGCGTATTATTTGCAAAAATATGTGGTCTACAGAAAACGCAAGATCTTCCATGGTCGCCAACGTATTGAGGACCTCATGCCCCTGATTAAAAAGCACAAGACCGAAAAATTTTTATTGCCTTGTTCTGATATCTTAAAGCAGGATATTCCGGACACTCTGGAACAGCATAATATTACCTTTGCAAAAGCCATGCTCTACCGCACGGTCTGCAGTGACCTGTCTGATCTGAAGGATGTAAATTACGACGTATTGGTTTTCTTTAGCCCTGCTGGTATTCAATCTTTATTTGAAAATTTTCCCAATTTCAAGCAAAATGATACCCGAATAGCCGTATTTGGCGCTACTACCGCAAAGGCTGCGGAACAAGCAGGCCTCGAGATCAACATCGCCGCACCCAAGCCTGAGGCCCCTTCCATGACCATGGCCCTGGAACAATATATTAAAAAGGCAAACAAGAAGTAATAAATGTTACCCCTATATTTAAGGCATCTTCGATAGAGGATGCCTTTTTTTATGGGTTTTACCAGATGAAAAAATATACATTAAAAAAGCAAGAACGCCTATATAAAAGAAAAGAGATTGAAGAATTATTTCGGCAGAATAAGGTTATTAAGGCATATCCATTTATTCTCTTTCACCATCAACTAAAAGATGAAGACCAAACCGGACCGCTGAAATTTGGTGTAAGTGTCCCAAAAAGGAAAATCAAAAAAGCGGTTGACCGGAATTTATTAAAGAGACGGATAAGAGAGGCATACCGTTTGCAGTGCCCGGATCTTAAAAACTACTTCCGTGGGCAGGAAAAAACCGTTCATCTGATGTTTGTTTACACCCATCATGAAATCCTTTCCTATGGCCAAATTGAGGATAAAATAATCTTACTTTTACGACGTTTGCTATCTGAGTATGAATAGGGTTATAGCTCAATTCTTCGTTCTTTTAATAAGAATTTATCAAC
>CAZBIF010000014.1:741-2924 GCA_964492055.1 uncultured Flavobacteriales bacterium | reverse complement strand
TACCATTTCCCCTCTTTTGGGAGCGAATTGCCGATACGTGCCTAGCTGTTCCCAGTATGCCATAGATGCTTTAAAGGCCTATGGCCCTTTAAAAGGGAGCTGGCTAGCATTTAAAAGAATTATTTCATGCCACCCTTGGGGAGGTAGTGGATATGACCCTGTACCAAAAAGAAACAAAGATGAAAAAAATTAAATATACGATAGTTGCTTGTGGAATTGCCATTTCCACCTTTTTATCCTATGGCTTTGCAGATCATTATTTTGAACTATCTAAAAACCTCGACATTTTCAGCACCCTTTTCAAGGAACTGAATACTTACTATGTAGACGAAACCGAACCTGGACATTTAATGAAAACTGCCATAGATGGCATGTTGAATTCCCTTGATCCTTATACCAATTATATCCCCGAATCCCAGATCGAAGATTATAAATTTATGACGACCGGGCAATACGGTGGAATAGGAGCATTGATTCACAGAGACAGTAATTTTATAGTGATCTCGGAGCCCTACAAAGGTTTTCCTGCCTATAAATCGGGGCTTGAGGCCGGAGATATACTTCTGGAAATTGACGGAAAAAAAGTAGAAGGGAAAAGCACTGCTGAGATCAGTGATTTTTTGAAAGGACAGCCAGGTACCACCCTGGAAATTTTGATCAAAGACCCCATAAGCGGGGTAGAGGAATTAAAAACCGTCAGCCGTGAAAATATTAAAGTGGAAGATGTACCCTATTATGGCATGTTGGATGAATCTACCGGTTATATTAAACTGATCAGTTTTACCCAAACAGCATCCCGGGATTATATTGAAGCTTTCAAAGCTCTGCAAGATCAAGGGATGAAAAAATTAATATTTGACCTGAGGGGTAACGGTGGGGGATTGCTCATCGAAGCAGTGAACATCGTGAATACCGTAATCGAAAAAGGGAAAAAGATTGTAGAGACCAAAGGCAAGTTATCTGAGTGGGACGCGGTTTACTATGCCAGAAACGAGCCTGTCGATACTGAAATACCCATGGCTATTTTGGTAGATCAGCATTCTGCCAGTGCGTCCGAAATTGTAGCAGGTGCCTTGCAGGACTATGACCGGGCAGTGATTATTGGAAAACAGACATTTGGAAAAGGATTAGTCCAGCAAACCCGCCCTCTAAGTTACAATGCCCAGTTAAAAGTAACAGTTGCTAAATATTACATCCCCAGTGGCAGGTGTATCCAGAAAGTGGATTACAGTCACAAGGATAAAGAAGGCATTGCTCATAACGTACCTGACTCCCTCATTAGTTCTTTTAAAACCCTGGTGTATGACCGCCCAGTTTTTGACGGTAAGGGAATCAGGCCTGACTTAAAAACCGAAGAGCAAAAACTGAGTAAAATAGCTGTTGCCCTCCTTTCCTTGCATCATATTTTTGATTACGCCACAATCTATAAATCTAAGCATACGTCCATAGCCCCTCCACGGGATTTTTCTTTGACGGAAGAAGAATATCAGGATTTCCTAAGCTTCCTCAAAGGTAAACAATATCATTATCTGACTAAAAGTGAAGAAATTCTGGATGAGTTGAAGAAAGCCGCCGCAAAAGAAAAATACTTTAGCCGAATTGAGGCTGAATACGAAGTTTTAGCTGCAGAAATTGAGAAAGAAAAAGATGACGATCTAGTCCACTTTAAGGAAGAGATTAAGCAATTACTTGAGAATGAAATCGTTTCTCGCTACTACTTTCAGGATGGCCGGATAGAACAATCTCTCAATGACGATTTGGATGTGCTTCAGGCTATGCAATTGCTTTCTAATCAGGATCGTTATAAAGATATTCTGGCAGGCCGGTTTTCAGAAGAAAATAAGGGTAATTGATCCTAAACCGCCTAGTCGAAGGCCGTAATAGTATCCATAGGGCCTTGTTTATGCTTGGGTTACTTTTTATTGCCGCTGGAGTCGGATGGTCCCATGCCATGATGAGCATCGGGCAAATGATCCTGGCAGGTAACTGGCTGCTCACCCCTCATTTAAAGAACCGATTGCAAAGATTAATTCAGCACCCCTTGCCACGCCTACATATCGGGTTCTTTATACTCCTGTTGATCGGTTTATTATGGAGTGAAGATCTTAGCTATGGCTGGAAAGATATCCGCGTTAAATTGCCCTTGTTGGTTTTGCCACTTGTATTTGCTACATCAAAAAAAC
>CAZBIF010000014.1:0-731 GCA_964492055.1 uncultured Flavobacteriales bacterium | reverse complement strand
AACTGAATGTCAAGGAAATCAAAGGTATTGTAATTATCTATTTGAGCTCTATGCTGCTTTTAAGCTTAGTCAGTTTCTATAAATATCTTTATTTCTTAGGTGATACCTTGTTTGACAAAAGAGAATTGTCAATCAAGATTTCCCATATTCGCTATGGGTTAAATATTGCCATGGCCGGGGCTATTGCTTTCTGGTTGTTTCTAAATTCTAAAACAAAAAAAGGAATCTATCTTATTCTTTGTATATGGTTTGTATTTGCCCTCTATTTCCTGGAAGCTTATACTGCTATATTTTGCTTGAGTATAGCAACTGCAGTGTTTTTGGTTTGGGGGCCAATTTTCAGCCGCAGTATTAAAATTACCTCAGTAATTATTACGTTAATAATATTGCTTACCGGAACTTTTTATATGGTTCATTTCTATCAAACTGAATACCTTGTTACAGACCTTACTTATGATCAAAATATACTCTTGCCACAAACAATTAATGGTAATCCATACCATCATAACCCAAATAATCCGTTGACAGAAAACGGGGTTTATCTTTGGAGGTATATATCATTTGAGGAACTTTCAACCGAATGGCCGAAAAGAAGTGGTTACTCCTATGAAGGGGTGGATGATAAAGATCATTTACTTAAACTTACCTTGATCCGATTTCTTAATTCAAAAGGGTACACCAAGGATAGCATAGGGGTGCATCAACTTTCTGAGAAAGAAATACAAGCAATA
>CAZBIF010000013.1:24356-27686 GCA_964492055.1 uncultured Flavobacteriales bacterium | reverse complement strand
GACCGGATAACGTGGGAGGTAGAACCAGGGCCACAATCGTTGACCGGAATAACCCCAATCACCTGATAGCCGGGGGTGTTTCCGGTGGCTTGTATGAATCATTCGATGCTGCCGTCAGCTGGAAACCTTATGATCCCAATTTTGCAGTTACGCAGATCTCTTCTATTACCCAGGATGCAGCGGGGGATTTTTACATTGGTACCGGCGGGCATTTCGAACAAGCTTCCCCGGACTCAGTTAATTTAAATCGGAAAAATCGCGGTTATTATTTTATTGGTTCGGGCATCTATAAATTAACCGGAAATGGCGGCTTTGAACTCATTCAAGCTCCAAAAGGGAATAGCGTGAACTCAGATTATGCTACTATCGGGGAAATTACGGCTGATCCCAACATCCCAGGAAAATTATACGTGGCTATGAATAATGGTTATAGGGAATTAACTATTTCCAATGGAGTAGTTACTGAAGCTGCCCCGATCACTTCCAGTGCCAAGTGTCTTGATGTAAAAGTGAACCCTCAAGGAAAAAAAGTGGTAACATTCCAACCCCTGACGCCTGGGGCTCCGGCCCGTGTTTTTACCAGTAACGGTAACGGTGGGTTTAAGGCCTCTCTTTTTCAGGGTGCCAGTCGTATTGAAGCTGATATAGCTCCTACTGATTCTTCCATTATTTATTTATCTGCAGCAAAATCCGGTTCTAACTGTACGTATGGATTTTACCGTTCCCAGGATGGGGGAAGAAACTGGGATCTTATCGGTGCCGGAGGATCCAATTTGTTTGAGCCTTTTACAGCCGGATTTCAATGTCAGGGTTATTGGGATAATTTCATTAAGGTGGTTCCTGATAATCCCCGTAAGATATTTGTGGGTGGGGTAACACTATGGACCTGGGAGCAAAGTTCCATAGATCCAGCTAAATCAAATGGTTCTTGGAGGCAGCTAGATGTGCTGGCCAACCGGTATGATTTAGGGTTTATACCCTTTAATTATGTTCATGCTGATAAACATGGTATGGATTTTCACCCTACAAATTCTGATATTGCTTATATATGGTCTGATGGGGGAGTTACCAAATCCATTAATGTGAATGACCAGGCCCCTGCCTTTAATGCTTCCAACTTTAATTATGGAGTGACCCAGTATTACCGAATTGGCATTAATGGAAATGATCTGGTGATGGGGGGTACACAGGATAACGGTACGCATGTAGTAGGGCTTCGATACAACAATAACCGGGGTGGACTTCAGGTGCTCGGAGGAGATGGTTTTTCTTCTGAGTTATCCGTTATAAATCCTTCCATCGGGGTAGCTACTTTGTATTTTAACCGCATAGTAAGGATTCAGGGGATAGGAACCAGCCTTGGAAATACCAATATCTCCCAGGCGGATATCACCAGTAATAATCAATTCTTAGGCGGTTTGTGTGTTAGGGGTATAAGTGGGTGTAGCCCACAGATATTCCAGACCGTAACTGATTTTTGGGAATCTTTTAATCATGAAGGTTCCACTGATTCAGTTACCTTGCAACTGGAAAGGTATGATCTGCCCCCTATAGATGAAAATGAAGTAATTAATTATGAAAGTAATAATAATCAGATCTTTCAACAGGTGATCGCCGGCTGCAATATGCAAAGTTATAAGCAAAATTGTAGCCCCCAGCTCATCAACAGGCTGGATTCACTAGGTAAAATAAAGGATGCGAACGGTAACTTTATGTACCCTGATACACTTTGCCAGCGATGCAAAGGGGATGTCATGCCCTTTGATACCGCCATTGCCGATATTGAAACGCGGAGAGTTCTGTTTAGTAATTTAAACCGCTTTACATTGGTGGTAAATTATGATACTTTACTGATCGATACCTCCCAACAACAAATTCTGGTCAATAAATTCGAAGGAGGAAGTATGATCTTAACTTACCAGTTGGGCAAAGAGGTGAAGTATGAGAATGTGTTTGGAAAAACGCAAAATGAAATGTCAAGTGTTACCATCACCGACCGCAGCGTCACCTATAAAGACATGGATATCTTTTTCCGTTATCGCATTAAAATTAAAGACTACGTTCAATCCATGCTAGCCGTTGCCAACTGGCCGGGTATTTCCGGGTCCGGCGTTAATGATGGAGAGCGAAATATTTTCATGACCAGGGACTTGCTAAAGACCCAGTCGGATATTCGCTGGTACAATATAGCCGGTTCAAGATCCACTCCCGATCGGATCACTACTGACGCGCTGACCATGAAATTTTCCCCTGATGGTAATTATTTATTCGTAGGGACTACTGATGGAAAAGTCTATAGAATATCCGATTTAAACAATATCAATTCCAACCCCCAGATCAGCCCCCCTTCATTAAGTCCTGCTAATCTTTATGCAATACAACAAAATGAATTGCAAGGGAAGTGCGAATTGATTGCCAATTTCACTCCCGGTGGGGTTCAAACTATAGGGGACCGTTCAGTGACTGATATTTATGTTTACCCTAAAGACCCCAATAAGGTGGTAGTGGCCTTAGGAAATTATGGTAATAATTATTATATCGCTCGCTCTAATAATGCCCTCGCCCCTAAAGGTACAGTTCAATTCCAGAGTATTCAGGGCACCGGCAATGATGCATTACCTAAAGTTCCTTCCTATACTGTATTGATCGATAAGGATGATAGTAATAAAGTATTAATAGGAACAGATATCGGGGTATTCATCACAGAAAATGCCTTCGATTCGGACAACCAGAACGTAAAGTGGACTGAAGAGAATGCCAACTTGGGCAGGATTCCTGTTTTTGACCTTGAGCAAATGATATTTGGCTATGAAGAAATACCTACCCAAACCGCCTGGGCAGATTCTTTGCGGGCAATAGAAGCCAGGGGTGATGTGGTATATCTTAATGGTGTAAGGGTAACAGATCAGAATACGGTGGATTCAGTAAAACAGGTATATCTAAATCGCACTGTACCTATTAAGAATGAAGGTAAGGTATACATAGGAACACACGCGAGAGGAATCTTTGAAATGGATCAACTGGTCTCCGTACCTGAGAATCAATTGGTGGAACGAAAAGAGGAATTCCCTTCCTCCTTTAAACTTTATCCCAACCCCTCTCGTCAATTTGTTTTTTATGACTTTGATATACCTGTAAAAGGCAAGGTAGAGGTAGATGTATATTCCCTTTCCGGTCAAAAGGTCTATACCACTTCAACAGTTGCCCCGGCAGGGGAAAATAAGTTGAAGTTTGATGTCAGTCAGTGGGCTGAAGGAACGTATATAGTCACCAGCCGCTATGGGACCGAACGATTTACCGGCAAACTTATCGTAAATCACTAATTTAAAA
>CAZBIF010000013.1:16008-24346 GCA_964492055.1 uncultured Flavobacteriales bacterium | reverse complement strand
CTTTTTTCTTTTGCCATTTTTTTTCTTTCGTCAATTGAACTGTAATTTCGTGCCTTAAAAATTAATATGCCCAGGGATAAATCCATCAAACATACCTTAATTATTGGCAGCGGCCCGATTGTAATTGGCCAGGCCTGTGAATTTGATTACGCCGGCTCACAGGCTTCCCGCTCCCTGCGGGAAGAGGGGATTAAAGTCACCCTGATCAATTCAAATCCGGCCACGATCATGACCGATCCGGTGGTGGCGGATAACATTTATCTGGAAGCACTGGAACCGGAATCCGTGGAAAAGATTATAAAAGAACACCCGGATATTGATACTGTCCTTCCTACGATGGGAGGGCAAACCGCACTCAACCTCGCCATAAAATGTGATGAAATTGGCATATGGAAAGAGCATAATGTACGTATGATCGGTGTGGATATTGATGCCATTAACATCACCGAAGACCGGGATGAATTCCGCAAACTGATGATCGATATCGGTATAGGGGTGGCCCCTTCCAAAATTGCCAATTCCTTTCTGGAAGGCAAGAACTTTGCCCAGGAGATTGGCTTTCCGTTAGTGATCCGTCCATCTTATACCCTGGGTGGCTCCGGTGCCTCATTTGTACATAAGGCCGAAGATTTTGATAAGTTGCTCACCCGGGGTTTGCATGCTTCCCCGATCCACGAAGTAATGATCGACAAGGCCGTTTTAGGATGGAAGGAATTCGAACTGGAACTGTTGCGTGACTCCAATGATAATGTGATCATCATTTGCTCCATAGAAAACATGGATCCCATGGGGATCCACACCGGGGATTCCATCACCGTGGCCCCAGCCATGACCCTTTCTGATACCACCTATCAGAAAATGAGGGATATGGCTATTAAAATGATGCGATCAATAGGGGATTTTGCCGGTGGTTGTAATGTGCAATTTGCCGTAAGCAATGATGAAAAGGAAGAGATAATCGCCATTGAGATCAACCCCCGGGTTTCCCGTTCTTCAGCGCTGGCATCAAAGGCCACCGGTTATCCTATCGCAAAAATTGCTGCCAAGCTGGCCATTGGCTATCATCTCAATGAATTAAAAAACCAGATCACAGGTACTACATCTGCTTATTTTGAGCCTACCCTGGACTATGTGATCGTGAAGATCCCCCGTTGGAATTTTGACAAATTCGATAGCCCCGAAAAGACCCTTGGTTTACAAATGAAATCCGTGGGAGAGGTGATGGGTATCGGCCGTTCTTTCCAGGAGGCCCTGCAAAAGGCCTGTCAGTCCCTGGAGATCAAACGGAATGGCCTGGGTGCTGACGGAAAAGAACTGAAAGACCAGGAAAAGATATTACACAGTCTTGAAAATCCGAGCTGGAATCGACTCTTTCATCTGTATGATGCCATCAAGCTAGGCATCCCTTTATCTACCATTTATAAGAAAACCCTGATCGATAAGTGGTTCCTAAGACAAATCGAAGAATTGATCTCCCTGGAAAGGGAAATTGAAAAGTTTTCCCTCAAAACCATCCCCAAGGATATTCTCCTGGAAGCCAAGCAAAAAGGGTATGCTGACCGGCAGATCGCCCATTTGCTTAATTGCCTGGAAAGTGAAGTCTATGAGAAGCGTCACGAATACGGTATCAAACGCGTTTATAAACTGGTAGACACCTGCGCGGCGGAGTTTGAAGCACAAACACCCTATTATTACAGCACTTTTGAGGAGGAGAATGAATCCGTAGTCACGGACCGGAAAAAGATCGTGGTACTTGGTTCCGGACCCAACCGCATTGGACAGGGAATAGAATTTGACTATTGCTGCGTTCACGGTATACTGGCAGCGAAGGAATGCGGTTATGAAACCATCATGATCAATTGCAATCCTGAAACCGTTTCTACCGACTTCGATACGGCAGATAAACTCTATTTTGAGCCGGTTTTCTGGGAACACATTTACGATATCATTCAGCATGAAAAACCGGAAGGCGTGATAGTGCAACTAGGTGGGCAGACCGCCTTAAAGCTGGCTGAAAAACTGGATCGCTACGGTATCAGGATCATTGGAACCAGTTACCAGTCCCTCGATCTGGCAGAAAACCGCGGGAGTTTTTCTGATCTATTAAAAGAGAATGATATTCCCTATCCCGAGTACGGCTCCATAGAAACGGCAGATGAAGCCATTGAACTGAGCCGGAAAATCGGTTTTCCGCTGCTGGTAAGGCCCTCTTATGTTTTAGGCGGTCAGGGGATGAAGATCGTGATCAATGAAACTGAACTGGAGCAACACGTAGTTAATATCCTAAAAGACTTGCCCGGCAATAAGATATTGTTAGATCATTTCCTTTCAGGAGCGATTGAAGCCGAAGCAGATGCCATCTGCGACGGGGAAGATGTATATATCATAGGCATCATGGAACATATCGAACCGGCAGGTATACATTCGGGGGATTCCTATGCGGTGCTACCCCCATTCGACCTATCTGAAAAGGTGATTGAACAGATTGAGGAATACACCAAACGCATTGCCCTTGCACTCAAAACCAAAGGGCTCATCAATATTCAGTTTGCCATAAAAGATGAAAAGGTTTATATCATAGAGGCTAACCCCCGTGCTTCCCGCACGGTGCCCTTCATTGCTAAGGCATACAAAGAACCTTATGTGAATTATGCGACCAAGGTGATGCTGGGAGATAAGAAAGTGAAGGATTTTGACTTTAAGCCCCAGCGTAAAGGGTATGCCATTAAAATTCCGGTATTCAGCTTTGATAAATTCCCCAATGTAAATAAAGAACTCGGACCTGAGATGAAATCTACCGGGGAGGCTATTCGTTTTATAGAAAATTTAAAGGATAAGTTTTTCAGGGAGGTGTATTCGGAAAGAAACCTTTACCTCAGTAAATAATGTATTTCGAAGCCGGCTTTATAAGTGTGGTCAGAACGATACTGATCATACTGATAGTAGCCTACCTTTTTCGCCTCATCGCTCGTGTACTCCTTCCCTGGATCATCAAGCGCTTTATCAACAAGCAGCAACAAAAATTCTATCGAGAGCAGACAAATGGGCATGGAAGGCAGAAAAGGGAAGGTGAAGTAAATGTAAAATACAAGAAAAAAGAAAAGCAGGGAGGGGATAATGTAGGCGAATACGTGGATTATGAAGAATTATAACTTATTTTGAAAACATGAAGCGCATTCAATTTAAAACCGTACTGCCCTACCTGGTAGCCATGCTCATTTTTGTGCTGCTGTCTGTCATTTATTTTCATCCGGTATTGGAAGGTTACCGGATAAAACAGGGAGATATAAGATTACACCGGGGGATGTCCCATGAACTCCGTAGTCATAAAGATAAATTTGAGGAAGAACCGCTATGGGTTGGAAATATGTTTGCCGGCATGCCCTCTTATCAGGTATCCACGGTACGATATGATGGGAATCTCATTCATTACGTCCATCAAATCCTATCCCTTGGTTTTCCCTACCCCATCAGCCTGATGATCATTTATATGATCGGTTTTTTTATATTATTGATGTGCCTCCGGGTCAACCCATGGCTAGCCATTATAGGTTCCCTCGCCTATGCATTTTCCTCTTATTTCATCATCATTATTGAAGCAGGACATACGTCCAAGGGGTTCGCCCTGGCCTATGCTCCCCCCTTGCTGGGTGGAGTTATTGCGATCTTAAGAGGCAGGTTGTTGATAGGGTTTTTAATAACAGCCCTCTTTATGGGTTTGCAATTATTTGCCAATCACCTGCAAATTACCTATTACCTGTTATTTATTATTCTGGCAGTAGGGCTCGCTGAGATGATCAATCGGTTTAAGGAAGGTGAGGGAGGTGTCTTCTTCAAAAGGGTGGGAATTGCCGCATTAGCCGTATTGCTTGGCATTCTTCCCAATCTTGGTAATATTTTGCTTACCTATGAATATGCCAAATTTTCCACCCGTGGCGTTTCTGAACTTACCATTAATCCGGACAATACTTCCAATGAAACCACAAAAAGCAGTGGACTTGACAAAGATTACATTACACAGTGGAGCTACGGAATAGAAGAAACCGCCACATTATTCCTTCCGAATGCCAAAGGAGGCAAATCAGGTGCGATCTTATCGGATGAAGCACAAATGGAAAAACTCCGCCGACAGGATCCGGCCTTTTTTAACTTCATGGTGGAGCAATACCAGCAAAGCCAGTTTCTGGTCAATACCTATTGGGGGGATCAACCTTTTACCTCAGGGCCGGTCTATGTGGGGATCATCGTCTTTTATCTCGCTTTGCTGGCTTTTTTCTTTGTAAAGGACCGGCTGGTGGTTGCCTTGGGCATTGTCTCATTACTGGCCATCATATTAAGCTGGGGTAAGAATTTTATGGGATTCTCAGAATTTTTTATAGACCATGCTCCCCTCTATAATAAATTCAGGGCTGTATCCATGATCCTGGTGATCGTTGAGCTGGCTTTGCCAGTGCTGGCGGTCTTATTTCTTCATAAACTCATCCGTCAGCGGGAAGTTATCGCTACCGAACGCAAAAAGTTTTTCTACGTCAGTGGTGGGTTTACCGCCCTTTTATTGCTTTTCTGGTTGCTGCCTGATACGTTTTTTACATTCTTAAGTGCGGACGATAAAGCAAGACTAGGGAGCCTGCTCGGAAACGGAGGGGCCAATAGCAATACCATCTACAGTCATTTTGATAAAATTGCAGCACTGCGCATGGATACCCTTCGTGCGGATGTACTGAGTGTATTGAAGTATCTTATTGCCGCTATTGCGATACTTTATCTCTTTTTGATCCGCAAAATGAATGCAAAGATCACCCTGGTAAGTATAGGTGCATTGATCCTGATAGATCTGTGGGTTCACAATAAAAACTACCTGAATAATGAAAAAGCCCAACAGCGAGGGCAGGGCAAATATGTACATTATCAACCTCCTGAACAATTGCGGGCCCCTTATGAAGCTAATCCGGTTGACAAACAAATCCTTCAGGTAGAGAGCAGTCAGGATCCTCAACTGCAAAAAATCATTAATGAAAACATTCAGGAAGCAAGAACAGAAGGCAGATTGAGCAAATCGGACATTGAGTCCCTGCAGTTCACTACCTTGATGCGCAATACCCATTACCGGGTCTTGAATACATTGAAACGGCTGGATGAAGACGCCCAGACCGCTTACTTCCACAAGACCTTAGGAGGGTATCATGGCGCAAAGCTTAAGAAATACCAGGAACTAGTTGACTTTGAACTGGGCATGGAACATCAGCAACTGCGACAGGCATTTTTGCAAGGAGGCAGGCAGGGAGTTCTGCAAATGCTACCCCAAATGAATACGGTTAATATGCTCAATACCAAATACATTATTGGAGCGGTTTCTGCTCAGGGAGGAAGTCAAATGGGCGTGGTAAAGAACCCTTACAACCTGGGGCCGGTTTGGTTCGTCGGGCAATTGAAGTCGGTAGCGAACGCAGATGAAGAGATCCTGGCGTTAAAAGATTTGGATCCGGCCACCACGGCTGTGATCAGGGAGACGGATGCAAATGAGACAGGTAGCGATTTCTCAGGAAGTGGAAGAATAGAATTGCTTTCTTATTTGCCTAATAAACTTACCTATCGCTTTGAAACCAATGCAAAACAATTTGCAGTATTTTCTGAGGTGTATTATGATAAAGGGTGGCAGGTTAAGATCAATGGAGAAGCAGCCAGGTTTTACAAGGTGAATTATTTGCTCAGGGGTATGCCCATTCCCGCGGGGCAGGGGGAAATTACCTTTGAATTTAAGCCGCTTACTTATCAGGTGGGAAAATACGCTACCTGGTTCAGTTCCTTGCTTTTTCTCATCTTGATAGTAGGTGGAGGGTATCAGTTACTTAAGGGAGAGCATAAACCCAACCTTGATTCCACGAAGGTGAATTCATGATCTTTGGATCGCTGAATCACTCCGAACTGCTTATTTTTATCCCATGCAAGGGCCACGAAAAAAAGTACTTATCATCTCCTACTATTGGCCGCCCAGTGGTGGCATTGCGGTATTGCGGTGCCTGAAATGGGCCAAATACCTCCGGGAATCCGGATGGGAACCCATTGTGTTCACTGCTGCAGATGCCCATTATCCTACCCTGGATCCCAGCAATGCCAAAGATGTACCGGAGGGCATGACCGTTTTACGGGGGAAGATCAGGGAGCCGTATGCCTGGTACAAAAAATTAACCGGGCAGGAGAAGGATGCCAATGTGAATAACGTATTCTACGTGCAGGATGACAAGCCCGGCTGGGCCCATCGCTTTTCGGTGTGGGTACGCAGTAATTTCTTTATCCCCGATGCCCGCATGTTATGGATCAGGCCTTCCGTGCGTTTTTTACTTGATTACCTGAAAGACCATCCGGTTGATGCCATCGTATCGGATGGCCCTCCCCACAGCAACACCCGCATAGCTACACTGCTTAAAAAAAAGACCGGTATTCCCTGGCTGGCTGATTTTCAGGATCCCTGGACCCAGGTTGATTATTATCAGATGCTCACCCTAATGCCCTGGGCCGACCGGAAACACCACCGCATGGAACAGGAAGCCTTTGGTGCCGCAGATAAGATCACTATTGTAAGTCCTACCTGGAAGCGGGCGCTGGAAACGATCGGCGCTGAAAATGTATCCGTTATACCCTGGGGGTTTGATCCGGAAGATTTTGAGAATATAACCCCTGCGGCGGTTCCGGGGTTTACATTTATGCACCTTGGGATAATGGGGCAGGATCGAAATCCTCAGACATTTTTTCAGGTGCTTCGCGAACTGCAAGAAGAGAATCCCGATTTTAAAAAGGAATTGCGAATGGAGTTCTACGGTCAGGTAGATTATTCTGTGGAGGAAGCTTACAGCCGGCAGGACTTACAAGATAGGGTTCATACACCCGGAGCAGTCCCCCGGGGCAGGGCCCTTGAACTGACTGCCGGCAGCCAGGTATTGTTGCTACTGTTAAATAAGCAACATAATGTAAAAGGGCGTATTCCAGGAAAACTTTTTGAATACCTTGCTGCTCGCCGGCCCATATTGGTGCTGGGTCCCCCGGATAGTGATGTAGCCCGTATCATAAGGGAAACCGATAGTGGAATGGTGTGCGATTACGAAGATGCGGAAGGGATTAAAAAAGCCGTCTCAGATCTATTCCGGCAATACAGGGAAGGACTACTTCAGCAACCCCTCACAGGTGATATTGAAAAATATTCCGTACGAAACCTAAGCCGGCAACTGGCATCTTATCTGGACGAGATCAGTAAATAATTAAGGAACCCTGCAAGACTTGCGGCCTTTGTGAATGCAGGCGGGCGCCCGTTAGGGATCACCATCAGGCTCAGTATGCTAGTAGCTTTCCGCTCATGGATAGGTAAAGATGTCCTATTAATTTTGACAGATCAAACGGCAGCCGGCATATTTCCTATACTTTTGCCAAAATTGACCTTTCTATGTGTGCTTTTTTTGCTAATTTATTAAATGTACCCACGGAGCCTGAGCCGGTTCCTTTTCGCGATCCTGTATTTTTAGTGGGGATCATGCGCAGCGGTACCACCCTGCTGATGAATACCCTTTCCGAGCATCCGCAGTTGCTTAAGGTGGGATTTGAATTGAACCCGGTCTGGACCAGCATAGGGGGCGCTCCTATCAATCATGGGTGTCTCGAAAGGACGGAGGAACACCTCACCCAGGAATACACCAATAATATGACGGCCTACTTCAGTACTTATCTGGAAAGGTCAAAATCCCTGCTGAGGAAGCTGTCTCGCGTTTCCCAGCGACGTTTTTATGGATCGGGAGGAGTAAATTACGATTGGGATAATGTATATCTCCTTAACAAGAACCCTCACCTTAGCAATAAGGTCCGCTATTTAAATGCCATGTACCCCGGCTCCAGATATGTGGTAATTGTCCGCTCGCCCATGGCCCAGTGCGCCAGCCTGAAAATGATGATGGTAAAAAACCATAAAAAGGATGGGCGGTACCAGTATTTGCCCCCTGCGGCAGGTAGTTGCTGGCAAAGTATTCCTCCAGATAAGATCAGCACTTACCCTCAGGAACGGTTAATTCCGGGCAATACAAAATTGCTGGCAGAAGCCTGGGTAAACCTGAACTATACGATGTTTACCCACCTGGAAAAGGTGTCGGAAGACCGCAAGGTAGTGATCGCCTACGAAGAGTTGATGGAAGACCGGGCAGGTTCCCTGGAACGTATATTTGACATGCTTTCCCTGAAAAAGAAACACCAGCATAAGGTGACCACCATGATCGAAAAGGAACGTAAAATACACAATACCTCAACTAAAGGCAATCCCCTGGAAAAATGGAAAAAGCACCTGACCGGCGAGGAA
>CAZBIF010000013.1:11523-15985 GCA_964492055.1 uncultured Flavobacteriales bacterium | reverse complement strand
TTTTAAAAACCAGCAGGACAAGCTGGATTACATTATGCAAAGGATCCCCAATGCTGATAAGTTATGGCAAGGGTATTAAACGGAATTAACTGGTGTTGAAAGGTTATCTGCATTCGAGTAAAATAATCATTAAGAAAGTGATGGAAAGGGTGACCCTACTTACCACTTTGCTCCCGGATTATTTTTTATATCGTATTCAACGGCCTGATACCCCGGAGCGATCTACGATCGTTTTCGTAGGCACGGTCATGCATGCGCGTATAGGCAGGATGGCAAAGTGGTTGAAGCGAAAATACCATTATCAGGTGGTATTGATTTGTGAAAAACAGGGGTTTGCCACAGCATTGACCGACCCTGCTTTTGATGAGACTTTTCTTTTTCGAAATAAGTTCCATTTACATGCACTATTAAAAAAATTCCAGGGAGAGAAAGTTATTATTCATGCTTTTGGCCCCCCTCACCTTGCGGCCTATGAAACGTTATATCATCATCGGGCCAGTGCCTACCTGTTTGACTATCAGGATCTGATGATCACCAATTTTGGATTGAATGCCCCCTTCGCTTATATGAAGAAGGACATCCGCAGGGAACGGATTATACTTGCTGAGGCAGATGGGATTATTGCCAACAGCCTGGAACTGCAAACTGCAAAAAAATATTACGAGAAAATTAGCAAGCGGAAATTGTACTTTCCCTTGTATACCGATAATGATAAATTTTTAACCAAAGTGTTTCCTGAACCTACTGCTCCCATTCATCTTGTTTATGTGGGCGGGGTACATTCAAAATTTCAGAACAGCGATTATTTTGGGGGCCAGCAATTGCATTGGCTGATTGAAAAATTAAACCGGCAAAAAATTCATTTTCATATTTATCCGGCACCTACGAACCGTCCCGAACATCTGGTGGATTATATTGAGTACGATGAGAAACTGCATTACTTTCACCTACACTCTCCTGTAAGTCAGCAGGAGTTGATTAAAGAAGTGAACCAATACGACTATGGGATTATACCCTTTTTTCACCGAACCAATAAGAAATTGAATGACAAGCGATATTATTCCACTGCCCTCAAATTATTTAATTTTTACGAAGCAGGCATACCTATTATCATGGGAAAGGACACCACCTTTCAAAACTTCATAGGACGGCGCTTCGGGGGGGTAGTAAGTTTGGCGTATGAGGAATTTGATCAGCTAGCAGAACGATTACAAGGTATTGATTATAACAAAATGATAGAAACAATTCACCACCAAAGGCAATTATATTCCCTTAAGGAAAGAATAGGGGAATTGACAAAGTTTTATAACAATACTTAAATATGGTTAAATTTGTATTAAAAGCATGCTATGAGATTTAAACTACTACATTTATCTATACTTATATCTTTTATTTACTTAAATTCTGCCTATGCGCAAAAGTGGGTTAACGTTAATTCTTTTCCTAATAATGATATTGTTAATACAGTAGGATTTAGTATAAATGGAATTGGTTATACCTGTGCAGGTTTGGATACTTTTGCTCACAATATTGGAGGTAAGTCTTATAAATTGCTTCATTCTTATAATCCTTCGACCAACACATGGGGTAAACAAGATACATTTCCTGGAGTAAGTAGAGCTGCTATGGTGGCTGTAGCTATGAATGGTAAAGGGTATGCCGGGTTAGGATATAATGGTTCTTCTTTTTTAAATGATTTTTATGTTTATGATCCATTGTTAGACAACTGGGATACGTTAAGAAATTACCCCGGTAGTGGAACTCGACATTGTTTTATAGGAACTGCATATGGATATATTTATGTAGGTGGCGGAGGGACCTCTAGTGGTATATCAAATGAATTTTACGTGTATGATTTATTTTTAGATCGTTGGACGAAATTAAATAATTTGCCTTTTGGAAGTAGAGCATCAGGAGTAAGTTTTACAATTAATAATGATATTTATTTCGGTTTAGGCCAGACTACTACTTCAGATTATAATGATTTATGGAAATATGATGCTAAAAATGATAAATGGAAAAAAGTGGATTCTCTACCTGGTTTATCTAGATTACATGCTGAAGCTGTAATTGTTGGTGATAAAGTTCTAATAGGTGGAGGACAAAGAAGAGGAGCTGGAGTTCCACTTAATGATTTTTATGAATTTGATCCCAAAATTGATTCTTTTAATATAACACCCATCATAGCACCTAAGAATATTTCTTTGTACGGAACCTTTAGTATTGGGTCAAATGGGTATATTATTGGTGGGATTAATGGTACTACTTCCAGAAATAAAACAGCGTCTAACGATATATGGGAAATTTATTACAATACTATCGGGGAAATAGAATTTAAAGAGATCCCTGAATTTAAAATAGCTTGTTCAAATAGTAAAATAGTTTACACATCGAACGCAAATACGCACAATGAAATAATTATATATAATATAAAAGGTCAAAAATTAGTAGAAGGGGAATGTTTCGATGGTTATTTTGAACAGGATGTTTCTTCTTTTAATGATCGGATATTTTTTTATCTTTTGAAGGGAAAAGATAAGATTCATAGTGGGAAAATTATTAGTGTTTATTGATGTATGCTAATAAATTTAATGAATGGAAAAAGGGAAAAAAATTTTTTTCAAAAAGATATATGCTGATAATAAAGACAGACTCGATAATAAAAGAAATATCCGTAGAGATTTAATTCAATGGGAAAAGAATGAATCTTTACGATTAGAGGAAGAAGAAATTGAAAATAATTTAAAAGGAAATACTAAGCAATTTAAAAAAATTTTTATCGTAGGTACTCCCCGTTCCGGATCTACTTTTCTTTCTCAGTTACTCCATCAACATTTATCACTTGCTGCTCCATATAATAAGATGGCAAAATATTATATGGTGCCCTTATATGGATTTGATACTACAACAAAGTTAAAAGAATCACCAGAGTTTAATTTCAAATCAAATCTTGGTAATACACAAGGCGAAAATAATCTCCATGAATTTGGTTATTTCTGGCAATACCACTTAAAGTATACGGAAAGTGATGAGCCTGATGATGAACTACTTAATCAAGTTAATTGGAAAAACTTGAATAAAAAATTAAGTGATATAACATTATATTTTAAAAAGCCATTATTAGTAAAAAATCAAGTATACATTAATTTTATAATCGACAGAATTTATAAGGAAATTTGTAATAGCTGTTTTATTAATATAAAAAGAAATTCTGCAGATACTATCTATTCAATTTACAACGCGCGATTAAGGGTTTATGGAAGTGATTTGAAATGGTGGAGTATAAAACCTAAAGATTATAAAAGTTGGTTATCTCTGGATTCAATAGATCAGATTACCCATCAAGTATTATATACAAGGCAAAAGATTGAGAAACAGTTAAAAGATTTAAATAGTCAAAATTTTATTTCCATAACTTACGCCGACTTACTTAATAATCCAACTATTGAATTAAAAAAAGTAGGTGATCTAATTGGTCAGAAATTACATAATTCTCGTTCAATAAAGGAATCAATTCAAAAAAGTGATCATAAAATTGATAATATGATGAGAGATAAAATTGAAAGATCAATTAAAAAAATAAATTCTTTATATAGTTGATTTTTAAAATTATTTCTGAGGTATCTCATAGTCAGGATTTTTATTTATCTGATTTAGATAATTCTGACATCTTTTTCGATCCAGATTACCTCTTCGCCAACCAATCTCATGAAGCAGGCATCACATACATTGCTGTACTTTTCAAAGATAAAAACCCACTGATCTTATTCCCCTTTGTTCTGCGTAAATTCACCTTCGAAGGGGAAATCTATCATGATGTAATTACTCCATATGAATATGGAGGTATTTTGCGCCTATCGAATGATCCTGAACACGAAGCTTATTTTAAGCAACAGTGGAACCAATATGTAGAAGAGAAAAACATTCTTACCGAATTTCTCCGTCTTGACCCCTTCTTTGATTTCGGCTTTCTAAAAAAATGGGGTTACGATGTAATAAAGACCCGTGATAATATTGTGATAGATCTGAAAAAGGATGAAGATCAGCTTTTTGACAGTTACCATAAAAATAACCGCCGGGACATTCGCTATGCCCGACGTAACGGAGTACAGATAAAACGATTTGCCGAGAGTAAGGAGGCGATGGAAATCTTTACACGCATCTATCTGGCTACTATGGATAAAAAATCAGCAAAGGATTTTTACTATTTTGATGAAGAGTATTTTGAGCAGCTTGCCAAATTAAATGCCGATAAACTCTCGGTGTTTATCGCTTATAATCCTGAAGACAAACCGGTCAGTGCTGCCTTGGTATTGCATAAGTTACCTTATGCCCATTATCACCTAAGCGGAACCGACCGGGAATATACCAGGTTGTGTGCTACTAATTTACTTTTGCATGAGGCAGCACTTTATTTAAAAAATGAAGGGTATACTTATTTTCACCTGGGGGGAGCTGCAAA
>CAZBIF010000013.1:0-11489 GCA_964492055.1 uncultured Flavobacteriales bacterium | reverse complement strand
TACCGCTTCAAGCAAAAGTTTTCTTCTGAAACTATACCTTACTTCATCGCCAGAAAAATTTCCAATCCTTACTTTTACCGCACAATAAGTAAAAAAATAATAGAACAAAAGGAACAAAAAGGAGAGCCAGTCAATTCTTCTTTTTTCCCTTTATATCGTTTATAATTGTTTCAATATGCAAAAAGTATTCATCACCGGTGGTGCCGGCTATGTAGGGGCAGTACTGGTGCCCAAATTACTGAAGAAAGGCTATGAAGTAACAGTGCTGGATCTCATGATCTATGGGGAAGATGTATTGCCCTCTCACCCCAGCCTAAATGCAGTAAAGGGGGATATACGCGATATTGATTTACTTCAGGAACTGATCCCCGGCCACGATGCAGTCATTCACCTGGCCTGCATTTCCAATGATCCTAGTTTTGAATTGAATCCTGAGCTCGGAAAATCCATCAACCTGGACCCCTTTGAACCCATGGTGAAGATCGCCAAAGAAAATGGGGTAAAGCGTTTTATCTATGCTTCTTCCTCTTCGGTGTATGGCATTAAAGATGAACCGGAGGTGAACGAGACCATGAAACTGGAGCCGTTGACGGATTATTCCAAATTCAAAGCCGAATGCGAGCAGATCCTGAAAAAATACGAATCAGATGATTTTACCTGTATTACTATTCGCCCTGCCACGGTCTGCGGCTATTCCCCCCGCCTGCGACTGGACCTGACGGTTAATATCCTTACCAATTTCGCGGTGAATAAAGGATTTATCAAGGTTTTTGGGGGAGAGCAAAAGCGACCGAACATTCACATTGCAGATATGACTGACTTGTATTGTGAACTGCTGGAAATGCCCCACGAAAAAGTGCACGGAAAGATATTCAATGCCGGCTATGAGAACCATAAAGTGAGGGAAATCGCCGAAATGGTAAAAAAGGTAGTGGGGGATGTGGAAGTGAAGGTAGAGCCTACAGACGATAACCGTTCTTATCACATTTCTTCAGATTATATTAAAAAGGAACTCGGTTTTGAGCCTAAGCATACCATTGAAGATGCCGTATCTGACCTGAAACAAGCCTTTGAGGAAGGCAAGATCAACGATCCCTTCAACAACGATAAGTACTACAATGTCAAGTTGATGCAACGCATAAAGCTGCAGTAAATGGAGGTACCTTATGTAAACCTGGGCTTGCAATACCGGGAAGATAAGCAGGCCATTCTCGACAAAATAGCTGAATTACTGGATAGCGGCATGTTTATCCTGGGAGAAGAAGTGAGCCGGTTCGAAAAATCCTTTGCTGAATTATGCCAGGTAAAGTATGCGGTAGGAGTGGCCAACGGTACTGATGCCCTGGTGCTCGCCCTCAAATCCCTGGGGATCGGACCGGGAGATGAAGTGATCACGGCCCCCAATTCCTATCTGGCCTCAGCATCCTCCATTGCCTTGGCAGGAGCTACCCCGGTTTTCGCAGATGTACGAAACGATTTCAATATCGATCCGGAAGCCATCCGGGAAAAGATCGGTAGCAAGACCAAAGCCATTATTCCCGTACACCTTACCGGGCGGCCGGCAGCCATGGATGCCATCAACGAAATTGCGTGTGAACACGAACTGCACGTGATAGAAGATGCCGCCCAGGCAGTGGGTGCTACCTTTGAAGGAAAGCCGGTGGGAGGGCTGGGATTTATCGGTTGCTTTAGCTTGCACCCCTTGAAAAATTTGTCTGCCGCCGGGGATGCCGGTATGATCACCACCAATGATGACAAGACCTATGAATGGCTTTTGAAAGCCCGCACCCATGGCATGAAGAGC
Organism: uncultured Flavobacteriales bacterium; assembly: GCA_964492055.1. Lineage (GTDB taxonomy): Bacteria > Bacteroidota > Bacteroidia > Flavobacteriales_E > Vicingaceae > CAZBIF01. The sequence continues at coordinate 9,685 of CAZBIF010000013.1, read as the reverse complement.
CGCGACGAATGTGAATTCTGGAGTTTGAATTCCAGACTGGATGCTTTGCAGGCCGCTATCCTTAATATTAAACTTCCACGCCTGTCAGGCTGGAACAAGCGAAGAAGGGAAATAGCCAATCAGTATATCAGGCAATTAGAAAGCCTGGTGAAAGTACCCCGGGATACGGATAAAGAATCTTCGGTATACCATACCTTCATTATTCAAACTGCCCGGCGGGATGAATTACAGGCATTCCTTACCGAAGCCGGAATAGGTACCAAGGTGCATTATCCCCTCCCTATTCACAGGCAGGAGGCAGCGTCTGAGATTGCCTCCGCAAATGACAATTATCCCGAAACCGACCGGCAGGTGAAGGAGATCCTCAGCTTACCGGTGTATCCTGAACTGACAAATGCGCAGGTTGAGTATGTTTGTGATCGCATAAAAGCATTTTTTAAAGCGAGCTAAATGAAACGTGCATGCGCAAATTCTCCCAGCTAGGGGAATGTGTATGTTGGCGAGTTGCATCTGACCATAAAAAAAGAATAATAGATGAAAGTATTAGTGACGGGAGGTTGTGGTTTTATCGGAAGCCATATGGTGGATCGATTGTTGAAAGACGGCCATGAAGTAGTGGTACTGGATAACTGTTCCACCGGACGTCTGGAGAACCTGGAACACCACAAGGGAAACAAGAATTTAAGGGTAGAGGTCTGCGATATTGCGGATTTTTCTGCTATTGAGTCCCACTTTAAAGGGGCGGAAAGGGTTTTTCACCTGGCTGCCCTGGCTGATATTGTCCCATCCATACAGCAGCCCCTGAAATACCATGAGGCCAACGTGGACGGTACCATTAACGTGCTGGAAGCGGGCCGAAGGAATGAAGTGAAGCGATTTATCTATGCTGCATCCTCCTCCTGTTATGGCATTCCCGAAGAGTATCCCACGCCGGAAACAGCCCCTATGGATCCCCAATATCCCTACGCCCTCACCAAATATTTGGGAGAGGAATACGTGATGCACTGGCACAAGATCTATGAGTTGCCGGTGACTTCCATGCGTTTTTTCAATGTGTATGGCCCCCGTTCCCGCACCAGTGGTACGTATGGAGCCGTTTTCGGAGTGTTTCTCGCGCAGAAGCTGGCCGGCAAACCCTATACTGTGGTAGGTACGGGTGAGCAGACACGGGACTTTACCTTTGTGACCGATATAGTGGACGCCTGTGTTACTGCATCTGAAAAAAATCAGGCAATCGGTCAGATATACAATGTAGGCAGCAATAACCACTATTCAGTAAATCGCCTGGTGGAATTACTGGGAGGGGAGAAAACCCATATTCCCAAACGCCCCGGTGAACCGGATTGTACGTTTGCGGATACTACAAAAATTCAACGGGAACTTAACTGGAAACCACAGGTAAGCCTGGAGGAGGGGGTAGCGGAAATGATCAAGAATATCGACTACTGGAAGCAGGCCCCGGTATGGGACAGTGATTCCATTAAAGATGCCACTAAAGACTGGTTTAAATACCTGAAATAACAGAGGAAAATGGGGAAGAAGAAAGTATACCGCCTCGAGGATCTGGGCAAGAAACTGCGGGATGAAAAAGAGAAAGGGAAAAAGATCGTGCATTGCCACGGTTGTTTTGACCTGCTGCATCACGGGCACATCAAGCATTTTGAGGCGGCAAAGAAATACGGGGATATCCTGGTGGTTACCGTTACAGAGGACAAGCATGTGAACAAAGGACCTGACCGGCCCTATTTTACCCACAGCATCCGGGCCCATAACCTGGCCGCCCTTGAAGTGGTGGATTATGTAGCGGTAAATTATGCCGATAAGGCCATTCCTGCCATACAGCAATTAAAACCGAACTACTACGTAAAAGGACAGGATTATAAGAATGCTTCTGATGATTTGAGTGGAGGCATCGTTCTGGAAAAGGAAGCTGTGGAAGCAGAAGGGGGAAGGCTGCTATTTACCGAGGAAATTCAGTTCAGCAGTTCCAACCTGCTGAATAGGTTTTTTGATGATAAGGATGAGATTGCCCGGGAGTTTATCGCTTCCATCAAAAAACAATTTGACTATGATCATTTTGTCAATTTGTTCGATCGCATTAGCAAGAAAAAGGTGTTGATCATAGGCGATATCATCCTGGACGAATACCAGTTCGTAAAACCCATCGGCAAGGCTTCCAAATCCCCCACCATCACTTCCATTAAAAAGAATGTAGAACTGTATGCCGGGGGGGTACTTGCGGTTGCCAACCACGTAGCCGATTTTGTGGATGAGGTTGTACTGGTTAGCGTATACGGAAAGAATAAGGATCAGGAGTACCTTGATTTTATCAAATCAAAATTGCACGAAAATGTAAGATTTGAACACATAGAATCAAGTAGTCATCCAACCGTGGTTAAGACCAGGTATATTGACCCCCTTTTCAAATATAAGTTGTTCGAAGTCATTGAGATCAATGAAGATCCTTTACCGGAAAAGACGCAAATTGAATTAAATAACTTAATAACTGATTTTATCGGCAGTTACGACCTTACCCTGGTAGCTGATTTTGGCCACGGAGTACTATCTGATCGCCAAATTCGCCTGATCGAAGAAAAGGCCAATTACCTGGCCTTGAACGTACAGACCAATAGTGCCAATTCGGGCTATAATCTGCTCACCAAATACAAGCGCTGCAACTATTTTTCCATCGATAAGGGGGAAGCCCATCTGGCAGTACACGACAAATTCGCTCAAACCACGTCTGTACAAGGCAGGCTTAACCAGATGATACAGGCAGACCTTTCTTCCATTACCCTGGGGGTAGGAGGTACCTCAGTGATGGATAAGGATGAAAAATATGTACAGGCGCCTATTTTTAATTCAGATGTTGTGGATACCATTGGCGCCGGGGATGCATACTTGTCAATCACTTCTTTACTGGCAGCTGAAGGTGCAAGCAAGGAAGAGCTCGCTTTTGTGGGAAATGCCGTCGGGGCCATGGCGGTGAAAATAATCGGAAATAAATCTTACATTAGACGATCGGATCTTTTGAAATATATTAAAACCTTATTGGCTTAAAACGATGTTTTCAACCTATTTAGCGGATTTCAATGCAGTCTTAAAAGCGACTGAAATGTATACCGCCGGCAAACAAGTGGAAGTGGAAGATGCTTTTGAAAAGATCATCGATCACTTCAAAGAAATTAAAAAACAGGCAGGGGTGGTTTACCTGATCGGGAATGGCGGAAGTAGCGGCATCGTCTCACATGGGGCCATTGATTTTCTAAATGCCTGCGGTTTCAGATCTCATGCCCTAACCGACAATAGCCTACTTACTTGCATGGCGAATGATTACGGCTATGAGAATGTATTTGCCCAGCCTTTTAAAACCTTGTTAAGAGAGAAGGATGCAGTGATCGCCATTAGCAGTTCGGGTAATTCCATGAACATTGTAAACGGCAGTAATCTCGCTAAAGAAAAGGGGGCCTTTGTGCTTACCTTCTCCGGATTTACAAAGGAAAATAAACTGCGGAATGCTGGTGATTATAACATCTGGCTTGACAGTAAACATTACGGTCGGGTGGAAATCGGCCATTCCCTTTTGTTGCATTACCTAACCGACCGTTTAGCAAGTACCAAATAAGTTGGGATTAATTCGTAAGGAAGCTACTTACTCCGCCATCCTGAATTATGCGGGAGTGGCGCTGGGGTTTGTAAATGTTACCCTGCTCATGACCAAACTTCTTACCCCTAATGAATTGGGGTTGAGGTCTATTTTACTGAGCGTAGCTATCATATTTACTTATATTGCCCATCTCGGCACCCTGAAGAGTTATATAAAATTCCTGCCCTTTTTTAACAGATCCGATCATCCTAACGATCAGGGCTTATTTATGCTGGGTTTGATCACAGCTACAATCGGGTATATTCTTCTTGCTGCCTTACTATTTATATTTCAACCGCAGATCATAGCGTATTATCAGGAAAACAGTCCCTTGTTTGTGGAATATTATTGGGTAAATTACTTACTCTGCTTCTTTTACCTGTTCAATACCGTACTAGCTTCCTATATACAGGCATGTAAACGAACCGCCTTTTCCAACCTGGTAAAGAATATAATTAACCGCCTGATAGTTACGCTATTACTTATTCTTTATGCATTTGAATGGATTGACTTTTTTGATTTTATTCTTGGTTTTACTTTCTCCTACCTGCTGAACGTCATTATTTTAATAATTTATGGAGTAAAACGGGGTTACTTCCAATTCATTGTACCCTACTTTATACGAAAAGTCAGGATCAGGCGTATTTATATAGACTATAGTCTGTTTTCCATTCTTAGCGGCACTGCTTCAGCCTTGGTCAATCAAATAGATATAATCATGATCGGGGCCCTGATCGGTCTGGATCAGGGAGGGATATATTCTATTGCAGTTTATCTGAGTTTATTGCTTTTTATTCCGGCTTCCAGTATCGGGCAAATATCATTTCCCATTCTGGCGGATAGCTGGAGGGAAAAGAGAATGGATAAGATGCAGGAACTTTACGAAAAATCCTCTATAAACCAATTTATTTTCGGGGGGGGACTATTCGTGTTGATGTGGGTTAATATAGATAACTTTTATGCTATTCAACCGGAAGAGTACGCACAGGGTAAAATGGCATTGTTATATCTTGGCCTGGCCAAGGTAGTCAGTATGTTGTTCGGCATTAACGGTCATATAATTAACGTATCTAAATTCTATCGCTTTGATACCACTACCTCTTTAATTCTGGCATTAATGACCATTGGAACCAACTTCCTTTTCATTCCCATTATGGGCATTAGTGGAGCGGCCTTGGCTACAGCGATTTCCATCATTGCATTTAATGTGATCCGATACCTGTTTATTTTCCAAAAGTTTAAACTGCAACCTTTTAACTGGAATACCCTTATAGTTACGGTTATACTTTTAGTAGCCTGCATCTTGCTATTGCAAATACCCTTTATGGTCAATCCTTACGTAGATACGGCCGTCCGCTCCCTCATCGGAGTGGTTTTAATGGGGATACCTGTATATTTTCTGAATTTATCGGAAGATATTAATGCCTTTATCAAGCTCGGTTTAGCCAGTATTAAGTGAACTGTTGTGTTCTATTTCCCGCTCCACCTTTTCCAGTGAACCTGCCTGCTGAATACTGGCATTGAGTTCAAACCCGATCAATAGCACGAATGAATTAATATAGATCCACAGCATGACGATGATGATGGTACCGATGGATCCATATATCTTATTGTAATTGGCAAAATTGTCTACATAAAAGGCAAAACCAATGGATACGATCAGCACCAGCAAGGTAGCCAGGGTGGCACCCGCAGAAAAAAAGCGCCATTTTACCTTGCGGTTACCTCCAAAATAATAAATGGAGGAGATGCCAAAAAAACAAAGGGCGGTTATTACTACCCATTCACCTATCATCAGGAGTATGGAGGCCATACTTCCTTTCTCCAGTACGTAACCTACCAGTAGTTCACTGGTTAAAATGGCAGCCACCGCCAGCACAAAGAGAATGGTGAGAATAAATAACATTAGTACAGATACCGCTCGTTGCCTCAGAAGGTTGCGGCTGAAGGAAGTGTTGTAACTTTCTTTGAAAGCAATCTGTAGACCGTCAAAGGCATTGGTGGCCAGGTAAAGGGCAAACAAGAATCCAATACTTAATAAGCCGGTGTCATGCTCTGTAAGCAAATCGATAAGGGAATCGTTGGCAAAAGCATAGGCTTCCTGCGGTAACAATTCCTCCAGCAGGTTGAGCACTTCGGCCTGAAAATTATCAATGGGTATAAGGGGGAGTAAAGTCAGTAAAAAAATGAGGGTAGGAAAGATGGCAAGAAAAAATTTAAAGGCCAGGGAGGAGGCTTTTGTTTCCAGGCTGCCTTTCTGCAAACCGTTGAAGAAAAACTTAGCCACATAGTAAATAGGTAGCTTATCAAAGCCCGGCAGCACGATCTCTTTCGACAAGCGAATTGACTTTTTGACGATGGGAATGGTCAGTATTTTCCTGGAAAGCTTTGACACTTTTTTAATTTACAGCTTTGAGGCTAAGATCCAAACTATTTACCTGATGGGTCAAGGCTCCCACGCTGATATAATCAACACCGCAAAGTGCATATTCCCGGATCGTGTGCTCATTGATGCCCCCGGAAGCTTCCGTTTCCGCTCGATCACCTATGATTTCCACAGCCCTGCTAAGGTCGGCATAATTAAAATTATCCAGCATAATACGGTCAACCGGGCCGGCTGCTAATATTTCATTTACTTCTTCCAGGTTTCTTGCTTCCACTTCTATTTTCAGATCAAGTTTGTTTTGTTCCAGATACTTTCTGGTTTTTTGTACCGCCTTTTCAATTCCTCCGGCAAAATCAATGTGGTTGTCCTTGATCATGATCATATCATACAAACCAAAGCGATGGTTCACTCCGCCCCCGGTTTTAACAGCCATTTTCTCAAATTGCCGAAAGGCCGGGGTGGTTTTGCGGGTATCCAGCAGTTTGCAGGGAAGGTCTTTTATCAGATCGGCGAGCTTGCGGGTGTGAGTGGCAATACCGCTCATGCGCTGCAGGTAATTCAAAGCCAGTCGTTCACCTTTTAATATTGAACTTGCTTTTCCTTTCACATAAAAGGCTTCATCTCCTTTCTCAATGGCTTTTCCATCACGCAGAAGAGCCTCAAATTCCAGTTCAGGATCTACCACTTTGAAAACTTTGCGGGCCACTTTCATTCCTGCCAGTATACCTTTTTCTTTTACCAGCAGGCGGGCCTGAAATTTATTTCTACCGTCTATACAAGCGTTCGTAGTATGGTCGCCTGCCCCCAGATCTTCTTCCAGGGCCAGCTTGATGTGTTGCTCTATAGTCATTTTGATTATCTATTCTTCGGATTCAATGCGAAGTTCGATAATTTGTGGAAGCTGATTGTTGATCTTGTAAAGTAAATAAGTACGGTAAGTTTTATCGCTGGTGTTCAAGGTGCCTATTTCAAAAAGGGTTTTCTCCGGTGAGCCACCTTTGTGCTTTACTGCATAGGACTTGGGGGAGTTGGCGGAAAAAAAGTTTTGCAACAATTGCTCTGCTTGTTTTTTATTGTAAATACCTTTGGAAGATGGGATGGTGAGGTCCAGGGAAGCATCGAAATAACCTGACAAGGCAATAGCATCACCTTCTTGTAAGTGAAGGTTCAGGGTTTCTGAATGCTGTGCACGGCCCAGGATGCAGGTAAACAATAAGAGTGTGAACAAATACTGTTTCATACCTTTAAAAGTAGCAATTAAATAGCAGACAAACTCAAAACTAATCAAAGTAGTGATAATCCGGTTATTGTGTATTGGGGAAAGCAAGGATATGGCATACAAACAACTTATTGAGGAGTACGTAAAGCGTGTAGCGCATTATCAGAAATTCAGCTGGCACACGCTTATTTTAAAAAGCAGGCAAAAAGAACCTTTAAAAATACTTAATGAAGAAGGGGAACTGATCTTGTCTAATGTGCCTGCCACTGCCGATCTGATCTTGCTGGATGAGAAGGGAAAGCAATATACTTCAGCAAAATTTGCCGGCTTTCTTCAAAAACGAATGAACGCTGCACCCAGGGAAATAATATTTTGCATAGGGGGGGCTTTCGGTTTTTCAGACGCATTATATGCACGGGCGAACGCTAAGGTAGCATTGTCATCTATGACTTTTACCCACCAAATGGTGCGGCTGGTTTTTATGGAGCAACTGTACCGGGCCTTTACTATTTTAAAAGGAGAGAAATACCATCATTAGACGATATTTTCTTTCACTTCAGGCGTTGTTGCCACTTCCAGGCTGACTTTACCATATCTTCAATATCCCTGCTTGCTTCCCAGTCCATTCTTTCCCTGGCGTATTGGCTGTTGGCGTATATGCTTTCCACATCACCGGCCCGGCGGTTACCGATGCGGTAGTTGAGTTTGATATCATTGTACTTTTCAAAAGCCCGTGCAGCTTCCAGGGTGGAAATTCCCCTACCGGTACCGATGTTGATGATCTCCATTCCTTCCATTTTATCAAATAAGCTAAGTGCTTTTACGTGTGCCTCAGCCACATCAGAAACATGAATGTAATCCCGGATGCAACTCCCGTCAGGCGTATTATAATCATCCCCGAAAACGGTTAATTCTTTTCTTTTACCCGCTGCCACCTGGCAGAGAATGGGAAACAGGTTATTTGGCCGGTCAAGTGGTAATTCCCCTAAAAGTGCAGATGCATGGGCACCCACCGGATTGAAATACCGCAGGCTGATGGCTTTCAGCTCAGCTTTTGCCCGGCATTGGTCAGCTAGGATTTCCTCCGCTATTTTTTTGGTATTTGCATAAGGGGATTCGGTCTTCTGCACCGGGGTTGACTCGGTTACGGGTAAAAGTTCAGGATTGCCATAAACCGAACAAGAGGAGGAAAAGATGATTTGCGTTACCTTATGGTGATCCATGCATTGAAGTAAATTGATGAGGGAACGCAAATTATTCTCATAATATAGCAGGGGCTGTTCTACAGACTCAGGCACCGATTTAAGGGCAGCAAAATGAATGACAGAGGCAAAGGAATGATCTGAGAAAAAACCATCCAGCGCTTTTTCATTGCACAAATCCAGTTCGTAGTGTTCTATATCTACTCCGGTAATTTGTTTAATGCGTTGGTAGGTTTCTGCAGTGGAGTTGCTGTAATTATCTATGGAGATGATGTTTTTAAATCCACTTTCAATCAATTCCACCAAAGTGTGTGAGCCAATGTATCCTGCTCCTCCAGTAACCAGTATATTCATTCCCTTACCTTAATTCTTGCTAATTTCGCAAACCTAATTAAATTTAATGGCTGATAAGATAAAATTTGCAGTTCTGGGTGCAGGTAGGATAGGACAACGACATGCATCCATGATCCGGTTAAATGATGCTACGGAATTAGTGGCATTGATTGACATTGATCAGAAGGTAAAAAAAGTAGCAGAAAATGACTTTAAGGTTCCTTATTTTGCTACTTATGAAGAATTTGCAGCTGCGGGGATTGGATGCGATGTAATAAATATATGTACCCCCAATTACCTTCACGCACCCCAGACGATTGACTGCCTTAAAGGGGGAATGCATGTGGTTGTAGAAAAACCCATGGCATTAAATAAGGCGGATGCCGAGAAAGTGCTTCACGTTTCCCTGCAACAGAATAAGCGGGTATTTTGTGTAATGCAGAACCGCTACAGCCCCCCTGCCCAATGGTTGAAAAGCGTATTGAATTCAGGCATTATGGGAAAGGTTTATATGGTGACCATTAATTGCTTCTGGAACCGGGATGCGGAATACTATAATCACGGGGATCAGAATTACTGGAAAGGAAAGCTTGATAAAGACGGAGGAACCCTGTTTACCCAGTTCAGCCATTTTATAGACACTATGTACTGGCTTTTTGGTGACATTACCAACATCAGCGCTAAGTTTTATGATTTCAATCACCAGGAAACCACCGAATTTGAGGATTCAGGGGTAGTGCATTTTGATTTTGTCCACGGGGGTGCTGGTAATTTGAATTATTCTACTTCGGTATACGGACAAAATATGGAAAGCAGTATCTCCATCATTGCTGAAAAGGGTAGCATAAAAGTAGGCGGGCAATACATGAATGATGTGGAATACTGCCACATAAAGGATT
>CAZBIF010000012.1:25982-28858 GCA_964492055.1 uncultured Flavobacteriales bacterium | reverse complement strand
TTAGTAATTAAGCAAAGGGGCGTGACGCCAGTCACGCCCCTTTGTGATTTATAACATTAATAATGCAAAATACCTGCTGTTAGGCAGGTATAATCTTTTGAATTCTATCGATCTTATCCCCGATAGCAGGCTTCTATTTCTTTGGTGAATTTTCTCATTACAACATCCCTTTTTACTTTCATGGTAGGGGTCATTTCGCCGCTATCTATTCCCCAAGCAGTAGGGGAGAGGATTATTTTCTTTACCCTTTCATATTGGGCAAAATGGGTGTTGTATTTTTCCACTTCCTGCATGATGCGATCATATACCCTTTGGTTTTTGATCATTTCTTCATCTGAGGTGTAATTGATCCCTTTTCGACGCGCCCATTCTTTTAGGTAATCGAAGGCTGGCTGAATGACAGCCGCTGGGTGTTTTTCCCCTTCGCCTATCACCATGATCTGCTCAATAAAGCTGGATTCTTTCATTTTATTCTCGATCAATTGAGGAGCGATGTATTTCCCTCCGGAAGTCTTAAAGGTTTCTTTTTTACGACCGGTAATTCTCAGGAACTCACCTTCTACCATTTCGCCCAGGTCACCGGTCTTAAACCATCCATCCTCCGTCATTACTTCCCTGGTAGCCTGTTCGTTCTTATAGTAGCCGAGCATTACATTCGGTCCTTTTGCCATAATCTCACCATCTTCGGCAATCTTTACCTGTACATCATCCAAAGGTCGCCCCACAGTGCCAATACGCACTCCATCATTATCCTGTTCATTTACGGCTATTACCGGTGATGTTTCGGTAAGGCCATATCCTTCCATAACCGGGATCTGAGCGGCCAGGAATACCCTCGCCAGCCGGGGTTGTAAAGCAGCTGCCCCTGAGGCTATCGCCTTGGCATTACCTCCTAAAGCTTCCCTCCATTTACTGAAAATGATCTTATTGGCCAGCTTTAATTGGAACTCATACCAACCTCCGTTCTTACAGTGTAGTTCATATTGTTGACCCAGGTTAAGCGCCCAGAAGAACAAGGCTTTTTTTACGCCACTCAATTCAGCTCCTTTCGCCACGATCTTATCATACACTTTTTCAAGTAAACGGGGTACCGCCGTAAATACATCCGGTTTCACTTCCCGCAAATTATCCCCAATAGTTTCCAGGGATTCAGCGTAATAGATGGAAGTGCCTACATAGATATACATGTAACATACCATGCGCTCGTATACATGGGATAGGGGTAAAAAACTCAAGGCTTTTGAATTGCTGTCCACCGGCAAACGTTTTCGGGAACTGGTAGCATTGGCAACCAAGTTTTTGTGACTCAGCATAACCCCTTTGGGCTTACCGGTAGTGCCGGAGGTATAAATTAATGTAGCCAGGTCATCTTCTTTAATTCCTTTTTTTATCTCTTCAATCCGGTCCTGATTTTTACCTTCCCCTTTATCGCGTACGTAGGTCCAATGAAAAGCTTCCTGAATTTTGTCTATTGTATAAATTTCCTGCAGGCTGCTTACTTGGGCTTTTATGGATTTGACTTTGGAGAGCAATTCTTCGTCCGAAACAAAACAAAGTTTCACTTCGGCATTGTCCATAATGTATTGATAATCCTCTTCAGTGATGGTAGGATAGATAGGTACATTGATCATACCTGCCATCATAATCCCTAAATCGATGATATGCCACTCAGGCCGGTTGTTGGAAATGAGGGCTACTTTATCACCGGGTTTTAGCCCAAGTTCCAGAAGGCCGGAAGCTAAGGCCATCGCCTGATCGATGAATGATTGCGTACTGGTCGTCTGCCAACTACCGTTGATTTTCGCTGCTAAAGCATCCGCTTTCGGATAATTGCTCAATTGATGATAATGGAGATCGAAAATTCTGGATAACATATAATTTGGTTTGAGAGTAAATATAAAACAAAAACAGTTTTCTTTTTAAATAGTTAATTTTAATATTGAATAATTAAGTGGCAATGAATTGTTTAGTATCTGTGAAAATTCTGCTAGATTATAACTTATTATGAGTTTGATTGTTGACAATTTATTGAGATGGCAATCTGAACTAAAAGGAAGTCTTATATCTTTATCAAAAGAATTGTATAATATATAAATGTTTGGTTTATTTACCTGTATCTACAATACGTAATGCACTGACGCTAATCAGATTGAGAACAGTAGATGAAAATGATGGAAACCATAAGCAAAAGAAAACGGCTATTCGAACTCCCCTTGAAAGAAGATGAACTGGAATACTGGGGACCTTTGAACCATGAGTTTTGCAACTCATTCCTTACCATGGGGAATGTTTTTTTCGACAAATTTTTTAAAGATGTCGATGTAAAAACCATAAAAACAGTCTTTTCGGCATTTGTAGAATTGGTGCAGAATGCGGCTGAATACAATGTCAATCATTACCAAAATAACCTGCCACAGAGCTACATCAATTTAAAGGTAAGGGAAAATTTCATCCAAATATATACAGTCAACCAGATCGAAGAAAAAGATGTAATTGCCCTTAAGGAACGATTTGAACAATTGAATAAATGGAGTCCTGAAGAACTGGATAAAAATTATAAAGAAGCCTTGATAAAAGGCAAGAGCCTCGGACTGATTATGATAAAAAGAATGAAAAATGCTAATTTAGACTGGGAAATAGCAGAAAGGAATGATAAAAAATGGTTAGCAGTAGAATTGAAAATAAATTATGGAAAAGCTTGAGATAGAACCATTTTTACAAACTCCTGAAATTGATTTTGAAGAAATTATAGAAGAAATAAAAGAAGATTTGGCTTATTTAGATGAATTTAAAGAAGTCAGAATTGATGTAAATATAAAATATGAAGAGAATTTAATTCTTTTCAAAAGTGATAAAATTCGTGTAAAGGCAATTTT
>CAZBIF010000012.1:23082-25972 GCA_964492055.1 uncultured Flavobacteriales bacterium | reverse complement strand
ATTATGGAAAAGCTTGAAATAGAACCGTTTCTACAAACGCCTGAAGTTAAATTTGACCCCGATACAGGTATTTTGCTGCTTTCCGGAAAATCCTACCCTGCAGATGCCATTGATTTTTACCGACCAATCATAGAATGGAGTAAAGAGTATATTAAAAATCCTGCTCCAAAAACCGAATTGATCTGCGAAATAGAATACCTTAATTCTGCTTCCCAGAAGCAGCTTGTGGAATTGCTACTGGCGTTTAAACCTTTACATGAGAACGGCCATGATTTTGTGGTGCGCTGGAAGTACGAGGAGGGGGATGACGATATTCTTTCCGTTGGGGAATTGGTGGAACATGAGCTGGAAATACCCTTCCAATACGAAGAAACCCAATTTTAATCTGCCTCCCAGACAGCTTCACCATTAACATAAGTAGCCAGCACTTTTGTATCCAGGACCTCTTCTTCATTAACCTTCATCAGGTCGCGATCTAAAATAATAAAATCAGCCGCTTTTCCCTCTTCCAAACTTCCTTTATATTGCTCTTCAAAGTTGGCTATGGCAGCCCAGATGGTCATACCCCGTATAGCATTTTCCCTGCTTAAGCTATTTTCCATTTGGAACCCTTGCGGAGGATTTTGCATGGTATCCTTTCGAACTACAGCAGCAAAAAAAGTTTTGAAAGGTGAAATATCCTCGATAGGAAAATCAGTGCCCAGGGCTACCAAGCCATTCTCGGTCATTAGCTCCTGGTAGCTGTAGGCGGTTTTAACCCTTTTTTCCCCCAGGCGATCCGCTGCCCAGTACATATCTGAGGTGGCATGGGTGGGTTGCACGGACGGTATGATATTATAGGTGCCGAATTTATCCAGGTCCTGCGGATGAACGATCTGTGCGTGTTCAATCCGCCAGCGCGCGTCATTAGGGGTTGGGAGTACGCTGGCATAGATATTCAAGACTTCCCTTACAGCTCCATCCCCAATGCAATGGGTGTTCATCTGAAATCCGTTCTGATACAATTTCTTAGCTGCGGCATGCAGCTCCGCCGAATCCGTTAATTGTAATCCTTTTTCATGCGGCGAATCACTATATGGTTCCAATAACCAGGCTCCTCTTGAACCCAGTGCCCCATCCGCAAAATATTTAAAAGCACGGATGGTTAGCATACTGTCCTGATAAGGGCCCGAAGCAAGATAAGCGGAGCGGTTTGCTTCTGATGGCATCAGCATACAGTATAACTTCATTTTCAATGCGCCGCTGCCTTGCAGGCTTTTTATCCTTTCTAATACATTGTATTCCGTCATGGCATCTGCCAGGCTGGTCAATCCCACCTTATGGCAGTGCTCTGCTGCTTTCAATAGTGCCCTATCGATTTGATCAGCCGAGGGTTCAGGAATGCTTTTTTGCACATAATCCACAGCATTATCAATGAGCAGTCCGGTAAGCACGCCATTTTCCGATTTGAAAATACCTCCTTCCACTGTAGTCTGCACTTCCACTTTGGCAAGATCCAGGGCTTTTTGGTTGGCGATAGCAGCGTGTCCATCTATCCGTTTCAATAAAACCGGCCGGTCGGGGAATAATTCATTCAAATCTTTATTGGTGGGAAATGCGTTGTTTTGCCAGTCATTCTGGTCCCAGCCCCTGCCAGTGATCCAGCCTTCGTTTTGTTTCACTACAAAAGCCTGAACCCTTTCCAGCACCTCTTCCCAACTCTTGCTGCCCACCATGTCCACCTCATTAAAGGTATTCCCGTAAGCGTAGATATGGCAATGGGCATCAATAAAACCGGGAAATACTACTTTCCCTTTGAGGTCAAGTATCTCTTTTGCCCGGTAGCGGTTTTTTATTTCATTTTCTGCCCCTACTTCCACTATTTTGCCTTTGTGGATAGCCATGGCATCCACTACCTCAAATCCATCATTTACTGTATAAATGCGGGCATTGTGAAGCAGTAAATCGACTTTTTCGGGAGTTGTACAATTTGTTAATACCATCATCAACAGGCAGGGGGCGATTTTTTTGAAAATATCCATAAGCTTCGCAAAAATGGTATTTTTTTAATGTCTGTAAGCTGAAATACAAGTGAAAGATAAAAAGGAAGAAGTACGATGCGGTAACGAACCATAGCTCCAATGATCGGCACACATTCTCCTATGAAGATACTAAGCAACACTATAAATGAAATGGATAAACTGACTGCTGCCGTTTTTTGATCCGGTGGTTTTTTGAAGTAGAGTAAAGGAAATATCCATACGACTAACAAAATCCCGCTTTCCAAAGCATTAATAATGGAAAAGGGATTACTTTGAATGGTCACTACCGGCAGAAGATAAAGACGATAAAAAGCTTGAGGAATGGTAGTGAAGAGCTCCTGAATATGAGTAAAGGGCGTAATGGAAAATGCAGAAGCGGCACCGCTTGACCTTGCAAGGTCAATAAATTCCCTTTGATTGGCGGCAAAAAAATCCACAATCTGCTCATTGAAAACCAGACAAAAAAGCGCAAGAAGGAAAAAATATACGGTTGAAACTATAGATGCTTTCAATTTCAACTTACCAGGTCTGCCTAGCTGATATAGGATAAATGCCCCGAAGGCGATGGGCAGATAGAATTTAGAGATGAAAAGCAACCCAATGCCAATTAGCAGTAGCAGCCATTTAAGTATACCTTGCATGTGATTTAAGATAAGTCCCATAGCAAACAGGGCGATACTTTCTTTAACTATTCCGGCACTCCAGAAGAGGAGGGATGGGGTGAAGAAGCAAATTAAGCCAAGCAGATAGACTGGAAGTGAAGTATGGGCAATCAGCCATTCAGCAATGAGCCAGAGGCCCAGGAATCCACACAGCATGAAAAATAATGCATGGATGAAATAACTGCCGAAACTAAAGTAACGCACCAG
>CAZBIF010000012.1:18972-23072 GCA_964492055.1 uncultured Flavobacteriales bacterium | reverse complement strand
TAAGCACGATCATCAGCCGGTGTGAAGTCAGGTATTCCTTATTCGCTTGATCCCAGTGCTGGGTATTACTTTTTAAATTCTCATCATCAGCGGACAACTTATCTTTCGGCGTGGAGAGTAAATGCAGGATCTTTAAAAAATCACCATCGGTAGTTTGAAAAAGATAGATCCCATCATCGTAGTATTTAAAGATATCAGCATATTTTCTATCCTCATAATGCTGGCTATACACCCACCACAGGCTGGTAGCAGCCGTTAATTTTAAAAGGCAAGCCAGGCCAATAAATAAGGTGTGGAAACAGGTTTTTTTATACGTTATAAATAAGCCTGTCAGCAGCAGGAAGAGCAGGAAGAGACCGAGAAGAAGCCCAATGATCATGCGAATCCAAAAATACCTCATTCCATTTTGATATACCCTATTTACGGTTCATTTAAGCCATTTAAAAGCACTAAATTTGCACCTCCAAAAAATCCCTTGTATATGGAATCCCCTACCGTTGATATTGAAGTTACCATAGAAACAGCCCGGGAGCTTGGCTTGCTTCCCGAAGAATTTGAAAAGATCAAGGAAATTCTCGGTCGAACACCCAATTTTACGGAGTTGAGTATTTACTCTGTGATGTGGTCCGAGCATTGCTCTTATAAGAATTCCATTGTTTGGTTGAAACAATTGCCCAAAGATGGCCCCCATATGCTTGCCAAGGCCGGCGAAGAAAATGCAGGCCTGGTAGATATCGGTGATGGACTTGCCTGTGCCTTCAAGATCGAATCGCACAATCACCCCTCCGCCCTGGAACCCTATCAGGGGGCGGCCACCGGGGTAGGCGGCATCAACCGTGATATTTTTACCATGGGGGCAAGGCCGGTCGCGCAGCTCAATTCGTTGCGGTTTGGAAATATCAACCTGCCCCGCACAAAGTGGCTACTGAAGGGAGTGGTGAAAGGAATAGGTGATTATGGTAATTCTTTTGGTATTCCGGTAGTAGGGGGAGAGGTATTCTTCGATGATTGCTACAATACCAACCCTCTCGTTAATGCTATGTCAGCGGGTATTATGAAAGCCGATAAAATGATATCGGCTACTTCCCATGGGGTGGGCAATCCCGTTTATATCGTAGGTTCTGTTATGGGAAAGGATGGTATTTATGGCGCTGCTTTTGCCTCGAAAGATATAACCGAAGATTCCATGGAAGATCTGCCGGCGGTGCAGGTAGGCGATCCATTTCAGGAAAAACTTTTACTTGAAGCCACCCTGGAACTCGCCAATACCGATGCCATAATCGGTATGCAGGATATGGGTGCGGCAGGCATTGCCTGTTCTACTTCAGAAATGTCAGGAAAGGAAGGCTTTGGGATGCGGATTGACCTGGATAAGGTACCTGCCCGTCAGGAGGGTATGAAAGCATTTGAATTTTTACTTTCAGAATCTCAGGAACGCATGCTGGTAGTAGCTAAAAAAGACAAGGAAAGCGTGGTGGAGAATATCTTTAAGAAGTGGGACCTCAATTGCGTACAGATCGGGGAGGTCACCGAGGGCGGTCAACTTGAATATTACATGGGTGGTGAAAAAGTGGCCGATGTACCTGCCGAATCCCTGATCCTGGGAGGGGGCGCACCGGTTTATGAACGCGAATACCGGGAGCCGGAATATTACGGTGAGTTTAAAAAATTCAATATAGCTGAGGTAGCTGAGCCAGAAGATCTGGTAGAGGTTGCCCGTTTTTTATGGAGGCATCCGAATATCGCTTCAAAGAAATGGATCATTGAACAATATGACAGCATGGTGGGCACGGTGAATATGAGCACCAACCGCCCCACGGATGCCGGCATTGTAAATCTTAAAGGAATAAACAAGGCCCTTGCTTTCACTGTAGATTGCAATTCACGCTACGTAAACGCTGATCCGGAAGAAGGTTGTGCCATTGCTGTAGCTGAAGCTGCCAGAAATATTGTTTGCAGTGGTGGAGAGCCTTCCGCTATTACCAACTGCCTGAATTTTGGCAACCCCTATCATCCGGAAGTATACTGGCAATTTGTCGGGGCGATAAAAGGGATGAAAAAAGCCTGCGAAGCACTGCAAACCCCTGTCACCGGAGGGAATGTGAGCTTTTACAACCAAAGCAATAAAGCCGGGGTGGATATTCCGGTTTTTCCCACCCCTACCATCGGTATGATGGGTGTGGTAACCGATAAAAAACATATCACCTCCCTGGCCTTTCAAGAGGAAGGGCATCTGATCTACTTGATAGGAGAAGTGAAGGAAGATATTTCTTCCTCGGAATATTTATATTCCTACCACAAGATCAAGTCTTCTCCGGCCCCCTATTTCAATCTTGCAGAAGAAATCAATTTACAGAAAGGAGTAAAAGAGCTTATTCGCAAAGGGTTGCTTGTTTCAGCCCACGACTGTGCCGATGGTGGACTGTTTATTACATTACTTGAGTGCGGTATGCCGGAGGAATTGGGCTTTGAAATTGAAACATCTGCCGATATACGCAAAGATGCTTTCCTCTTCGGGGAAGGTCAGGGCAGAGTGGTCGTAAGCATCTCCCCTGATAAAAAAGCTGAATTGGAAGATTTCCTTAAAGAGGCTTCATTACCTTATTTACAATTAGGAGAAGTAAAAGGGGAAAATATGCTGGTGGACGGAAACGATTTTGGAAAAGTAGAAAAAGCGAAGTTTGAGTTTGAGAATGCCTTAGTGGCTTATCTGAATTAATTCAGTTTTTTTACTATTTCCCGCATTTCGGTCAACTCCCTTTCCAGGATGCGCATCATCATTTCCAGGTCCTGGATCCTTTTCTGTATTACCTCCTTGCGCAGGCCTTGTTTGTTTTGCATGTACTCCAGGTGGTTGTCGCTAAAAAACCAGGGTAATTCCACCTTCAGGATCTCGCAAAGTTGTTCAAGGGTTTTGGTGTGGATATGTTCGTGATTTTCAAGATTGTAAACATTCTGCCGGGTCATGCCAAGCTTATCGCTTAGTTCCTGCACGGACATTCCCAGTTCCTTTCGTCTGGCTTTGATTTTGGCTCCTACATTCATACGAATAGTTAAAGCCTGAATTTATTGAAGGGCACTCGACCCCAAGGGCTTTGCTTACTAACAGCAGTTAATCCTTAGTGTTTAATTTTTCTTGTATAATTTTATTCAGGCACAAATCAATGTAGCTAAAACGCAGATAAATAGAAAAGGTTTATCATGGATTACGATAACAGATTGAGTATAAAAAAATGGGCAGAGGAAGATAAGCCGCGGGAAAAATTTGCTTCCCAGGGAAGACGTAGTCTTTCCAATGCAGAATTACTGGCTATTATTCTGGGTTCAGGCAGTCCACAGGAAACGGCGGTTGACCTGGCCAAGCGTATTTTACAATCTGTGGACAATAATTTGAATAGCCTGGGAAAGCTTTCCTTGAATGATTTGCAACAGTTCAAAGGAGTAGGGGAAGCAAAAGCCATTAGTATTGCAGCAGCCATGGAACTAGGTAGAAGGCGCAAGGCGGAAGAGCAGGATCAGAAAGCAACGGTAAAAAGTAGTGCAGATGCCTATGAATTAATTGCGGGTCATTTGCTTGACCTGGAACAGGAGGAATTCTGGGTCATTTTGTTAGATCGTGCCAATCAGGTGATTCAGAAGATACCCATTAGCAGCGGTGGGGTGAGCGGAACCCTGGCCGATGCCAAATTGATTTTCAAACCGGCCTTAGAAAAACTTGCCTCTTCCCTCATTCTCTGCCACAACCATCCCTCGGGTCAGCTGAAAGCCTCCCAGGCAGACCTAAACCTTACCAAGAAATTAAGTCAGGCAGCGGAATATCTGGATATAAAGATACTCGACCATATAATCGTTGGGAATAACTCCTATCTTAGCCTCGCTGACGAAGGATTGATCTGAATGCTGGTATTTGTAGATAAGATAACAAGCCGAAATAAATATTGCTTTCATTCGCTATTCAAGCAGTACCTCGGTATCACGCCGGTGACCATTACCGCTGACCCAAAAAAATATCAGCAGGCAAAAGGCCCGAAGCTGGCCTATACCCGGAGGCCTCAGAATGGGCTGTATTTTCATGCCCATGGATTGCTGGAAAACAAGGG
>CAZBIF010000012.1:17611-18925 GCA_964492055.1 uncultured Flavobacteriales bacterium | reverse complement strand
TATCCATTTCCGAATACCGTGGAATCAGCGTTTTATTTTCCCATAAGCAAACTTCTGCCCTTCCATTTGATCTATTTGCGGCAGTGTTTTTTATGCTAAGCCGCTATGAAGAATACCTTCCCCATAAGCGGGACCACTACGACCGCTTCACCGCCACCGAGAGTCATGCTTATAAGTTTGGTTTTCTGGAAGTAGCCGTAGTAGACCGTTGGTTTGAGATGCTTAAGGAAGTATTAAAGCAGCATTTTCCGGAACTTGCCTTCAAGTCCCGCCGCTATACATTTAAAACCACGATTGACGTAGATAATGCCTATGCCTTTAAACTAAAGGGGTTTATTCGTACCACAGCGACTACCATCAAACATCTTTTGAAAGCGGATTTTGCTACCATAAAAAGGCAATACCGGGTACTGCTGGGCGTAGAACACGATCCTTTTGATACTTATAACTATTTAAAAAATATTCAGATCCGTTTTCGAAGCCGCCCTATTTATTTTTTTCTGCTTGGCGATTATGGATTGAACGATAAAAATATATCTTATCAAAACAGGGGCTTTCGTTCCCTCATTAAATCCATTGCCGATTATGCAGATGTAGGCATCCATCCCTCCTTTGGGTCCAATCACCGCAAAGGGCAGTTGGAGAAAGAAGTAAAACGGCTGGAACGTGTGATCAAACGGGATGTGTTTCGCAGCCGGCAGCATTTCTTAAAGCTGAGTTTACCAGAAACATACCGTAACTTGCTGGAAGTTGACCTGAAAGAAGATTATACCATGGGGTTTGCCATGCAGCCCGGTTTTCGGGCTGGCACCTGCACTCCCTACCCCTTTTATGATCTGGATCAGGAAGCTGAACTGGACCTCATGGTACATCCGTTTACCGTGATGGATGCCACCTTTAAATATTATTTGAACACCGGACCGGAAGAAAGCCTGGAGCGGATTAAAAAATTAATCGATGAAGTAAAGGATTGTCGTGGCCAGTTTATTTTATTATGGCACAATGAAACTTTAAGTGAGGAAGGAGAATGGAAGGGATGGAGAAGGGTATTTGAATCAATACACGAGTATGCTTTAGGATCGCCCAAGGTGATAGAGAAATCTTAATTTTACGACAAACTTAATGCATGCCTAAAGTTAGGGTTTTAACTGAGGAACATTCTTATTACAATCAATTGATCTCTGAGATACGCGACCAGCATATCCAAAGTGACCGTTTGCGTTTCAGAAGTAATGTTGAGCGTTTGGGTGAATTGACCGCTTATGAGATTTCGAAGGGATTAAAATACGTAAAGCGGGAGGTAACTACACCCCT
>CAZBIF010000012.1:3213-17445 GCA_964492055.1 uncultured Flavobacteriales bacterium | reverse complement strand
AAGATTACCTGCTGAAAGAACAACCGGTGATCATCAGCATCCTTCGGGCAGGCCTACCGCTCCACCAGGGATTGCTCAACCTGTTTGACAAAGCCGAGAACGGCTTTATTTCCGCCTACCGCAAGCATCATAAAGACGGTAGTTTTGATATTGAACTGGAATACCTTGCCTGCCCCAATCTCGATGGGAAGACAGTAATACTGGCAGACCCCATGCTTGCTACAGGTTCATCCATGGTGCTGGCATACAAAGCTTTGTTAAATCACGGAAAAGCCAAACGGTTTCACATTGTTTCCCTTATTGCCAGTAGGGAAGGCCTGGCATATACTAAAAGAAACCTACCAACTTCTGCTACGATCTGGCTGGGTGCAGTTGATCAGGAAATGACGGCACAATCCTACATTGTACCAGGCCTCGGGGATGCAGGCGACCTGGCTTATGGTTTTAAAGATTAGTTTTGGAAGAAATAGTAAACATCCTTTTTATTTTCTTCACGGCAGCCATTAAATTCTTTCTGGCTCCCACTACAGCGGTGATAGCAGGTTATAGTTTTACGGAAACGGTAATTATGACCATTACCGGGGGCTGGTCGGGATTGATCGCTTTTTATTTTTTTGGCCAACAGATCAGGCGGTGCTTTATGATCTTTAAAAAAAATCCAATAGTGGTAAAAGTTACCAAGAGAAGGAGGCGTCTGGTGCGATTTAAACAACGGATGGGCATGTGGGGACTGGTAATTCTTACCCCCGTATTGTTAGGGGTACCACTTGGAGCCATTCTTGCTTCTTCATTTTTTGGACAGAATATAAAGTTGATCATATTGATGATGCTTTCTCTGGCGGTCTGGGCTGTAATACTAACTTATTATTCCATCTATCTCAAAGCATCATGGTAAAATACAGGCATTTATTTTTTGACCTGGACCGTACCTTGTGGGATTTTGAACGAAATTCTTCAGAGACCCTTACGGAAATAATAGAGAACATCCCATTGCTCAAAACCAAAAATATAACAGCCCACCGTTTTATTGAAGCCTACAAAAAGATCAATGCTGAAATGTGGCGGGCTTACCGCATGAATGAAATTAGCAAGGAACAATTAAGGCGGGAGCGCTTTCATCAAACCATGCTGCTTTACAATTTAGATGAACCGGAACTTGCCCTTAACATAAATGAAAAATACGTGAGCAATTGTTCCTCCAAACCCCACCTGATAGAAGGAGGAAAGGAAATGCTTGAACTGCTGGGAAAGAAATATATACTACACATAATCACCAATGGTTTTTCTGAAGCACAGATGATTAAATTAAAGGCGGCCGGTATAAAATCATACTTTCAGGAAATAATCATATCGGATCTATTGGGAATAAAAAAACCGGATCCAAAAATATTTGAACATGCCCTGACCAATAGCAGGGCAGATAAAAATGAGAGCCTGATGATAGGGGATGATTATGAAGCCGATATTATAGGAGCGCAAAATGCAGGGATAGATCAGGTTTATTTTACCCCGGAAATAGCATCGCGCCGAAAAGCCACCTTCGTGATCAATCGCCTGGCGGAATTAAGAGATATTTTATGAAGGAGATGGATAACATGGCAGAGGAAATAAAAAACAAATTAAGGAGTATTAAACAAAAGAAGAAAATATATATTTTCGGCCCCTGTAGTGCAGAAAGCAGGGAGCAAGTATGGGAAACAGCTACCGCACTTAAGGAGAAATTTTCTGATTTTATCTTTCGTGCAGGGGTATGGAAACCGCGAACCCGTCCCAATTCCTTTGAAGGAAAAGGCGCAGAAGCCATGGATTGGCTGATGGAGGTAAAACGGGAATTAAACTTGCCGGTAGCTACTGAAGTAGCCAATAGCAAGCATGTAGAGCTTAGTTTAAAAGCCGGCGTTGATCACCTTTGGTTAGGCGCCCGTACCACGGTAAACCCTTTTATGGTGCAGGAGATCAGTGAAGCTTTGAAAGGTACTTCGCAGTCCGTATGGGTAAAAAACCCCATTCATCCGGATGCCGGCTTGTGGGTGGGAGCGGTAGAAAGGTTACAATCTGCCGGTCTTTCAAAAATTGGATTGATCCACCGGGGTTTTTATACGTATCAGAATTTGCCATTCAGAAATTTCCCGCATTGGGAAATACCGGTGCAGTTAATGACCACTTATCCGGATTATCCGATGGTGTGTGATATATCGCACATTGCGGGGAAGCCAGCCATTCTACCTAAGCTCGCCCAAAAAGCCATAGATCTGAACATGAACGGTTTATTGGTAGAAACCCATATTGATCCACCTGCTGCCCTATCGGATGCGGAACAGCAGATTACCCCGGCGGCCCTATCCGAACTCTTAAATAAGCTGGCAGAGAAAAAGGAGTTTAGTGAGAACCGGGAGTTTCTGAATAAGCTGGAAGAACTCCGCCATGAAATTGATAAGATCGATGATGATCTGGTGGACAAATTAGCTCAACGCATGAACGTGGCGGCTAAGATCGGGCAATACAAAAAGCAAAATCAGGTAACTATCCTTCAAATGGAACGATGGAAAAAGATACTCCGGCGGGTAGAAAAAAGCAGCCTTTCACTGGGAATGAATACGGCATTTGTCAGATCCCTTTACAATCTTATACACGAAGAATCCATTCGTATACAAACCAATGGGGATTAATGGCTTAGGGCAAGGTAGCGATCACCGTCCTTCCTCCTTGTACTTTTTGATTCAATGCCACCTCAATTTTGGATTCCAGGGGCAATAGCAAATCCACCCGTGAACCAAACTTGATAAAACCACATTCCTTGCCTTGATCTACTACCTCTCCTTCTTTGCCGTAAAAAACAATGCGGCGTGCCATGGCTCCTGCAATCTGCCGAAACATCACCATCGTATTGTTCGCCATTTTTATGGCGACAGTAGTTCTTTCATTATCGGTAGATGACTTGGGGTGCCAGGCTACCAGGTATTTACCGGGATGGTATTTGTAATATGCAATCTTTCCACCAACCGGATAGCGGTTATTGTGCACATTTACCGGAGACATGAAAATGGAGATCTGCCGGCATCTCTGATTCAGAAACTCCGTTTCTTCAATTTCTTCAATTACTACCACCTTTCCGTCACAAGGAGATAGAATGTTTTTCTCATTAATATCTATGGTCCGGTAAGGATTTCTGAAAAATTGCAGGACCATGGTCAGAAGAAATACGGATATGCCAATCGCTACCGCAAATAGAATGGGGTAGTCGCCAAATAATAGTTTAGCTACCAGCAAAATGATCACAGAAAAGAGAATTACTACGATCAATGTGGGCCAGCCTTCTTTATGAAATTTCATAATTTGAAATTGTAAATCTCAAATATAACAATACCTTGCAGATAGCGGTTAAATTTTAATTTCCGCCAGCAGTCGTAAAAAGGTATAGACCATGGGGGCTGAAATAAATATTCCGTCAAAGCGGTCAAGCACTCCCCCGTGGCCGGGTAACAGGCGCCCGGAATCCTTGATATTCAGGGAACGTTTAAACAGGGATTCCACCAGGTCTCCCAATGAACCGAATAACACCACTATCAATGCCAGGGTGAGCCAGATCAGCAGGGGCATATCCCCGAAAAGAGCAAAGCTAACGTACCCTGCTATCAGACCAAAAACAGCGCCACCCAGCGAACCTTCCCAGGTCTTCTTGGGAGAAATGCGGGGGAACAGTTTATGCCGCCCGAAATTTTTGCCTACCACATAAGCTCCCGTATCATTGGCCCAAAGGATAAAAAAATAACCCAGTAAAATCTCATAGTTGTACTCCGTATCAAAACGCATGTCATTGAAGTAAGAAAGGTCATGCAACAGCGTCATGGGTACAGCAATATAAATGATTCCAAGAATGGTAAAGGAAATGTTGGGAATGGGTTGGGGCCGGTCCCGAAAAAGTTCAATCACAAAAATGAGGAAGATGATGGGGACGATCAGGAACAAGCTACTAAAACGGATCTCTGACTGAGTTACCAATACGGAAACTACGAAAAAAGACAATCCACCGATGAGCCCCACATTCTTCTGCGGCTTGATGTCGGTAGGCTTGAAAAAGTTGTAAAATTCGCGCATGCACAACAAGATCATAATGAAGAAAAGAATTGAAGCGGCAATGTGGCTTTGAATGATGGCACCGATCAGTACGATCACAAAAAGTACACTGGTGAGCACACGTTCCGTAAAGTTGTTCAAAGCGCCTGTTTAGAAATGAGGTGTTTGGCCCGGATGACATTTTCAGCCAGTACATACAATTCAATATCACCATCCAGATGGGTATGCATGGAGTCCCGTTTATTCAAAACGAAGGTTTTGATGGCCTGGTCTTCCAGTATACCTTTCATCAACTCTACCAGGTAGAGCGCAGGGGCACTATATACTTTTACCCAATCTTGTGGCATGGGCTAAAGATAACTAGATTTTCAGCTTTTTTCCCGGGATTCTTCCAGCTTTTCATTGGCCGGGTCATCCGTAGCGGTTTCTTTTTCTTCCGCCGGTTTATCAGCTGCGGGCTTCTTGCGATTACCACTTTTACCGTTGGTAGGTTTGGTATTCACGGCATTGGCCTCCAGTAATTCATCGGAACGACTTTCGTTATATGCCCTTTTACCAAAGATCTTTTCCAGGTCTTCTTTAAAGATCACTTCCTTTTCCAGCAATTGCTCGGCCAGCTGGGTAAGCTGCTCTTTATGTTCCCGCAAAATACCTTTGGTACGCTCATAAGCCTCTTCGATCATTTTACTCACTTCCTCATCTATGATCTGACCGGTTTTTTCGCTGTAAGGTTTGTTGAAATTATATTCACTTTGCCCGGTGGAATCGTAATAACTGATGTTGCCCACTTTTTCGTTCAGCCCATAAATGGAAACCATGGCATAGGCTTGCTTGGTGATCTTTTCCAGGTCACTCAAGGCCCCGGTGGAAACTTTACCAAACACAACTTCTTCAGCGGCACGGCCTCCCAGGGCTGCACACATTTCATCCAGCAATTGTTCCTTGGTAGTGATCTGCCGTTCTTCAGGCAGGTACCAGGCAGCGCCCAATGATCTTCCGCGCGGTACAATGGTCACCTTCACCAGCGGGTTGGCATAGCGTACCAGCCAGCTCACAGCTGCATGACCTGCCTCATGATAGGCAATTACTTTTTTCTCTTCTTTAGTGATGATCTTGTTTTTCTTTTCCAGTCCCCCGATCACCCTGTCTACAGCGTCCAGGAAATCCTGCTGAAAAATCTTCTTTTTCTTTTTACGTGCAGCAATCAAGGCAGCTTCATTGCAGATGTTGGCAATATCTGCACCTGAGAAGCCAGGCGTTTGTTTACCCAGAAATTGAATATCTACCGACTCATCAACTTTCAAGGGTTTCACATGCACCTTAAAGATCTCTATTCTCTCCTTCAGGTCAGGCAGGTCAACATGGATTTGCCGGTCAAATCGCCCCGGACGGAGCAATGCCCGGTCCAGCACTTCAGCCCGGTTGGTAGCTGCCAGCAAGATCACCCCGCTGTTGGTGCCAAAACCATCCATTTCAGTAAGCAACTGGTTGAGGGTGTTTTCCCTTTCGTCATTACCGCCGTGGGCTACCCCTTTTCCGCGCGCCCTTCCGATGGCATCTATCTCATCAATGAAAACGATGGCCGGGGCTTTTTCTTTGGCTTGCTTGAACAAGTCGCGCACCCTGGATGCACCAACCCCTACAAACATTTCGACAAAGTCGGAACCGGATAAGCTGAAGAAAGGCACTTGTGCCTCTCCGGCAACCGCTTTGGCAAGTAAGGTTTTACCGGTGCCCGGAGGGCCTACAAGCAAGGCTCCTTTGGGGATCTTAGCCCCCAGTTCAGTGTAGCGCTTCGGGTTTTTCAAAAACTCCACGATCTCTTCTATCTCCACTTTAGCTTCCTCCAGACCTGCTACATCATTGAAAGAGATGTTGATGTTTTTTTCTTTATCAAATAAGGTAGCGCGTGACTTTCCGATATTGAAAATCTGGGCACCCGGCCCTCCGGCACCCCCGGACATGCGGCGCATAATAAAGATCCAGAAACCGATGAGTATGGCAATGGGCAGTAACCATCCGATGAGGTCACCCGCCCAGTTCTCCCTCGTTTCATACTCCGGATAGATCCGTTTCTCCTCCGGCATTTCTTCCTGTATGCGGTTGAGGTCGCGGTTAAACTGTTCTATCGTACCAATTTTCAGGTAATAGTGAGGACCTCGTTCTGAAAAGTTACTGATGCTTTTTTCCCTCACAGGTTTATACTTTTCCTGTTGCAGGGCCTCCGGTTTGATGTATATCTCAGCCCGTGAATCATTGCCGGTGGTCACTACCACGATCCGGTTGACTTCGCCGGTTTTCAGCATTTCATCCACGAACCTGCTCCAGGTTACTTTTTGCTCACCGTCACCTAGGGAAAACAGGTTTAATCCGATCAGGATTACGCCAATAATGGCGTAGATCCAATAAAAGTTGAATGACTTTTTAGGTCCGCCTCCTTTTTTACCGCCTTTCTGCCCACCGCCTTGTGGAGATGGTGCTTTTTTAAATGTCTTTCTTTTTTCAGCCATTTTATTGTTCTGCTGCTATTTCATTAATCTCTGCATCGGCCCACAACCCTTCGAGGTTATAAAACTCCCTCCTTTCCCGGTTAAAAATATGGGCCACCACATTCACATAATCCACTAAAACCCATTCCAGGTTCTGAGTGCCTTCTATGTGCCAGGGTTTTTCTCCGGTAGCTTTTCGTACCACCTCTTCTATGGATTCTTTTATGGCATCTATCTGAGTAGAGGATTTACCTTCGCAAATAACAAAATAGTCGGTAATTGCTCCCTCTACTTCTTTCAGGTTTACGATGGCTATGTTCTCCCCTTTCTTTTCTAAGATCCCATCCACTATTAATTCTGTCAATTCGTCCGAATTAACCTCTTTCTTCTTATCCGCCATAAAAATTCCACGCCATCAATCTTACAAATTTACTCAATTACTTAAGGATATTGGATTACTTTGCTGCACGATTTTATATACAAAAGTGAAGCACCTACCCGAAATTCCAAATCAGTTGATTCATTTAAGTTCGGTATCCTCTACCAATCTTTATGCCCTTGAACTCTGTAGGGAGAAAAAGATTGAAGAAGGCACCGTGATATGGGCAGATGAGCAATTGCAAGGCAAAGGCAGGCATGAAAAAAAGTGGGAATCTGTTTTGGGTAAGTCGTTAACATTTAGCTATATACACTTTGGTAAGCTGCCTGTGGAAAGACAATTTGAATTGAGTATCAAAGTAGCCTTAAGCGTTCAGCAAGCCCTTGACAGTTTGTCAGT
The DNA here is from genome assembly GCA_964492055.1 of uncultured Flavobacteriales bacterium. Taxonomy (GTDB): domain Bacteria; phylum Bacteroidota; class Bacteroidia; order Flavobacteriales_E; family Vicingaceae; genus CAZBIF01. The sequence continues at coordinate 10,101 of CAZBIF010000012.1, read as the reverse complement.
TAAATCGAAGATCAAGTGGCCAAACGACCTCTTGATCAATCGCAAAAAGGTGGGGGGCATCTTGATTCATAACAGTATTCAGGGGACTAAAATAAATCAATCCATTATCGGGATAGGGATCAATGTGAAGCAAAGTGATTTTTCTGAATTTCACAGGCAGGCCACTTCTTTAAAATTGATCACAGGTAAGGACATACCGATTGGCAAATTGCTGGAGGAAGTTGTTCCACGTCTAAATCAAAATGTAACTGCGGAGAGAAGCTGGGAGGAGTTAAAGGAGGAATATCTCGATAAACTATACGGATTTAGGGAGAATATCCGGGTGAAACCTTACCACAGCGATGCGGAGATGAAAGGTAAAATAGTTGACCTGTTGCCGGATGGCAGGATCATTTTCAAACCACAGAAAGGATCAAAAAAATGGGAATTTGGCCTGGATGAACTTCTCTTTATAGATTGAGTTCAGTGGCTTTGTCCACCAGCATATTGAAAAAATTCTTTAGAGGCTTCTCCACCATTAACTTCATAAAGGGGTTGATCTCCCCGTCAAAGACCATGTAAACCTGTGTTTGCTTTTCAGCCAGTTCCGTCAAATGTATCTGCAATTCAAAAGGGAAGGGCACTTTTCCGAAAGAACTGATCTTAATCAACTCATGCGGTTGTTCTTCTACCTTTTCCAATCCGATTCGCGCCATTCCTTTAATGGTAAATTCACATTTATCTACGGAAGCTGACCACTTTTCGATCTTATCCTGAGGCATCAATTGCTCGTAGTTATTCATGTCGGTCAAAAAACCGAAAAGTGCCTCGATGGAATTGGGGGATATTTTTTTCTCTGTTTCTATTCGGCTCATACCAGTACGTTCCAGCGGGCGGGATCTTTACGCCAGCTTTTTAGTGAATCTATATCTGCGGAGGTGATGTAATTATGTTCCAGGGCGGTTTCTATCAGTTGATTGTAATCAGTAAGGGTATACAAAGGACATTTAAATTGCTGAAAATTTTGCCTGGCGATATCAAAACCATAGGTAAATATGGCTACCATTCCGGCCACATGGCATCCCTGCTGCCGCAATGCCTCTACCGCATTCAGACTGCTCATACCGGTGGAGATGAGGTCCTCGATCACTACGACCCGCTGTCCCGCAGTAACCACACCTTCAATACGGTTTTGCATACCGTGGTTTTTGGAAGAGGAACGCACATACACAAATGGCAGTTCCAGCTCCTGCGCGACCAGCGCGCCCTGGGCAATACCTCCCGTAGCTACCCCGGCAATAACATCTACCTGTCCGAAATGCTCCTGGATTATTTCTGCATATTTCTGCCGGATATAAGTTCTGACCTTGGGAAAAGAAAGGGTTTTGCGGTTATCGCAATAGATGGGTGACTGCCAGCCGGAAGCCCAGGTGAACGGCTCATTTTTATTGAGCTGAATAGCTTTAATCTGTAATAAAAATTCAGCTACTTTGTGAGCCGTTTCCGAGTTAAATTTCATACTAGCAAATGTATAAAGTTTTTATCAATGACTGCCTGATCTGCCTGATGGATGCCGCAGAAAGTAATCAACAATCAGGCACCTACAGAAACATTAAACATCCTACCGATGATGAAGTTTTAAAGGAAGTTGACAAGTTTTTCCGAAATCAAGCCGAGAGCGAGCTCCATCTCATCTATGATACCGCAGAAGGGGGCCTGCAACATTTCAAAGGTATCTTTAAGCTTATCCTTGCGGGGGGTGGAATCATCCGGAATGAAGAAGGGCAGATCCTGCTGATTAAGAGACAAGGTAAGTGGGACCTGCCCAAAGGCAAGATGGATGATGGGGAAAAAATCGCCGAAACTGCCCTGCGTGAAGTGGAGGAGGAATGTGGCATCAGTCAGTTACGGCTGGAACGCTTTTTTAAATGTACTTACCATATGTACGATACAAGCAAGCATAGGATTTTAAAAGAAACCCATTGGTTCATCATGCACGCCGCAGCAGATCAGACCCCGGTTCCGGAGGCAGAAGAAGACATCGAAATTGCCGCCTGGTACAGCCTGAAAGAAGCGACTGAATTTCTAAAAGATTCCTATGCCAATTTAAAAGAGCTGATGAAAAGTTACTTATCCTCACCCTGACAGCGGGACTTGATTTCAGTCATTAACTGATAAGCTTCCACCGCGCCCCCATTATTTATACAATCCTGATAATGCTTCTGGGCTAATTTACAATCATTCTTGATCAGATAACTGGAGGCCAGGTGATAATCGATCATGTAATTTTCGGGAATGATCTTCTTGGCTAATTGCCAGTGATCTATGGCTTTATTGAGGTGGGCGGTATCCTTGCTTTTAAGATAGGTAGAAAAAAGCTGTTTACTTGAAGCCATTAATAAACGGCCGTTTTTCTGATCCCGATCTAGCCCCTCCATATAATAATTTAACGCCATCTGAGGTTGATTCAATTTCTCATATACACTGCCGTATCCGAGGTAAATATTAGTATTGGTACTATCCAGTAAATAGGCCTGATTGAAGCTATACATAGCCTCCTTAAGGTCGTGATCGATCAACTCAAAGCCTTTATTTACCATGCGTTCACTGGCTTTGCTTGCGGTAGTGTCTGCTTTAATTGCCTGGTCCACAAAGGCCTGATCAGCTTCCTTTTCAGTCTTGCTTTTAGGTAATTGCCCGTATTTGGGCAACAAACGTTTGTTGATGCGGGCTTCTTTTTGCCATTGGGCGTAAGAGTATTGCTGGGCTGATAATACAAATGGTATACCCAGCAGTAGTAGGATGAGATGGCGTTTCATATCAGATGGATTTAAAATTGACGCATTTACGTAAAATTGTCTTTAAAAGTTTCATATAGTGTATTAGTCGGGAAAATTTTTTAATTCATCTGAACAAGATACCTTGATTTGGGGTCAATACATCCAGGTAAAATACAGATATGGCGATTATCGGGAACATCATCAAAGGAGCGATAGAAATAGGGGGTAAGCTGAGTCAGCCCGTGCAGCCGCAAGCAGGGCAAAAAAAAGTGTTGCGGGAACTGCTGGAGAAGGCAAAGCATACTGCTTTTGGGAATCATTATGGATTTGAGGAAATCCTATCTGCCCATAATCCGGCTGAAAAGTTTGCTGCCTCTGTACCTTTTTTTGACTACCATAGCATGGAAGAAAAATGGTGGAAACGGGTGCATGCAGGGGAGAATGATGTTTGTTGGCCGGGCGCCCCGGAATATTTTGCCCTGAGTTCAGGAACTACTGGCACACGCAGCAAGCGCATTCCCGTCACCAAAGAAGTGGTGGAATGCATCCGTAAGGCGGGCATAAAACAGGTGTTATCCCTGAAAAATTTTGACCTGCCCCCCGATTTTTTTGAAAAGGAAATACTCATGCTGGGAAGCTCCACCCGGCTGAAGGAAAATCACGGGAAGCTAGAAGGGGAGATCAGCGGGATCAGTGCGGCCAATATCCCTTTCTGGTTTCAGGGCTATTATAAACCCGGGGAACACATTGCCGCCATAGATGACTGGGATGCCAAGGTGCAGAAAATTGCCGAAGAGGCGGATAAATGGGACATCGGAGCTCTCAGTGGCATACCGTCGTGGATTGAGCTAATGTTGGAAAAAGTGATTGACTACCATAATTTGAATAATATTCATGAGATATGGCCGCATTTGCAGGTTTATACCAGCGGGGGAGTAGCCTTTGAACCCTACGAAAAGAGTTTTGATAAATTAATGGGAAAACCCATCACCGTAATTGATACTTACCTTGCGTCGGAAGGGTACCTGGCCACGCAGACACGGCCCCATACGGACAGTATGCAATTACTCACTGATAATGGGATTTATTTCGAATTTGTGCCCTTTAAACCGGACTACATTAATGAAGATGGTTCCCTGAAGGCAGAGGTTCCGGTAACGGATATTTCCGGAGTGGAAGAAGGCGAGGATTATGTGCTGATCATCAGCACCGTGAGTGGGGCCTGGCGCTACCTGATCGGCGATACGGTGGCATTTACGGATATTGATCGGGCGGAGATCAAAATCACCGGGCGAACCAAATTCTTTCTGAATACCGTAGGCTCCCAGCTTTCCGTAAATAAAATGGATGCAGCCATACAGGCGGTGCAGGATCAGTTTAATACCAGTATACCAGAATATACCATTTGCGCCAAAAGAGGTGAGGATGGGGAATTTTACCATTTCTGGTATGTGGGTTCGGAAGATCCGCTAGAAGACGACAAAGTAGCGAAAGCCCTGGATGAACATTTGCAAGAGGCCAATAAGAACTACCGGGTGGCCCGCTCCAAAGCCTTAAAAGGAGTAAAGGTGAAGGTGGTGAAGCCTGAGCGATTTTACGCCTGGAATGACCGCAATAAAAAGAAAGGGGGACAGGTGAAAATGGAACGGGTGATGCAGGAGGAAAAGTTTAAGGAGTGGGAGGGGTTTGTGAAGGAAATCTAAGAATTATCAACTTTCTCTTCTTCCGCATGTTCTTCTACCAATTGCATGATCTCCTCCGGGGAAAGGTAGTACTTGCGCATGCGGTCTTTATAAGTTTGGGTAATTTCAGCATGATTGAGGATGAAGTCTTTGGTCTTGAGAATGTATTCGTGCATGCCGTGTTGTACCGCATAGGTATCCGCTGCCCGCTCCGCTTCCACAATGTGCTTATCTGATAAGAGGTATTTCAAGCCAAACCACAATAAGTTCCAGTTGCTGCGGTTCTGGTAGTCCATCAAATGCCCCAATTCGTGCCCGATCCAGCCGATCAAAACATCTGAAGGAATATGTGTGGTAAGAAATTCCTTGTCCTTGATCTTGAACTGTTCGCTGATGAGGATGATGTATTCCCGCTTTTCGCGCTTTCGGAAAAAACTACCATAGGTAGGTTGGGCCTGCATGGTGCTGTGCTTGATGTGGTCCTTAATGTAAAACCGGATGGGGGTTTCCTTCAACTGGGGGTAGTAGCTCATGGCAATTTCCACCTCTTCCTTAATTTCTTCGGGCACTTGGTAAGGAGTTCGCTCTTTTTCCATGCTTGTATGGAACAGGTTTAATATGACAAAGTTTAGGAGCAGGAGATACACAGCATTACGATAGGAACAAGAATCATTCCTACAAACTGCTCCGCAGGATTTTAAATCCTGCGGAGCAGTTTTTTAAATCCTGTGGAACCATCGTATATTTAAGGGAATGAAACAAGGGGTCAAACACACCATAAAAGAAAATAAATCCTACTTTCTAACTATAACCATTGTTGAATGGGTAGATATTTTCACCCGAAAGAGATATAGCGATTTAGTAGTAAACTCGTTAAAGCATTGTATTGCTGAAAAAGGTTTAAATGTTTATGCCTACGTTATAATGACCAATCACCTTCACCTGATAGCCAATTGTAATGAACCATTTCAATTAAAAGATACGATACGGGATTTTAAAAAATTTACGGCTAAAGCAATCATTAAGTCAGTTGAAGGAAGTATAGAATCAAAACGGAAATGGATGTTGAAAATTTTTCAAGACGCTGCCGCAAAAAGTAAAAAACATAAAATGTATAAAGTATGGAAAACAGGTAATCATGCCATTGAACTTTATAATGAAAAATTTAGTTGGATAAAAATCAATTACATACATCAAAATCCTGTAAAAGCAGGGTTTGTGAAAAAGCCAAGTCATTGGATATATTCCTCTGCTTCTAATTATGAAGAAAAAAATCATGTGGTTTTACCTGAAGTAGAACGAATAACCCCACCTTTTTAATTCCGCAGGATTTAAAATCCTGCGGAATCATCTTTTATTTTTCAATTCTTCATCAAGTTTCAAAGCCTGCCTGATCAGCTTTTTCAATTCTTTTTCGGGAATATCCGCCAGTTCGGAGATCATGATCCCCCTCACCATCTTACGCTCATCTTGTCCCAACACTTCATGCTTATCTTCCAGCACTTTGCCGTGCAGAAAAACAAATTCCACCTGCCCGTCTTTTTTGGGGGATAAATAACAGATCCAGCTATGTTTGTCGTAAAAGGGAATTTTGTACCGCATTTTGTTCTTTAATCCGAAATGCTGCGTAAGCAATTCGTGGAAGTAAAGCATAATCTCCCGTTGGGGTTGCGGAAGGGTATAAAAATAATCAGCTACTGTAGGGTTCAAGGCCTGCATTTAAACTGGATCACCACGCCCAGATTCACCCTCCGGTTAGTGAATTTATCCTCGTAATGAACCTGGGCATTCCACCATTCTGCTCTGTCATACGATTCCGTATATCCCCATAATTTATAACCCAGGCTAAACAGAGCATCGAAAGGACCTTCATACACCAGCAAACTGATTTCAGGATTGAAATAAAGTCCACCTTCTTCCAGCTGGTAATTTTCTATAGGCGTTTGCGAATTGTTATCATTCGGATAATGATAATCTCCCGACAGGGGAAAGGTATAGCCTATATCAAAATTAAAACCCACCTTACTATCGGAATAAGGGATCTTCCGAAAGGAGATCATTACCGGCAGCAGGCTCAGGTCTTCATAAAATGCTAGTCCGGCTCCGGCTGCCACCCCAAATTCTTCGGAAAAATAATAACCATGCAGGCTATTGAAATAGACATAACTCAGGCGCTGTGTTCCGGAACCACTAAGATCGCGACCTAAACTGTGTACATTAAAATAACCTGATGAAGCGGTATCCTGCGAGGTAGCCCCGAAAGTGATGATTAGAATAAATACAAATACACAGAGAAGTCTATTCAATTTTACTAAGTAGTTTAATGTCATTTACATTGGTATAATCATACTGGAATAAGGCATTTTCACCAACCACGATGAGGTTTCCCTTATGTGGGATCACATCATAGGCAAAAATATTGCGGTTCCAGTTCAGTAGGTTCAGTC
>CAZBIF010000012.1:0-3203 GCA_964492055.1 uncultured Flavobacteriales bacterium | reverse complement strand
TATATATTTTTTGATAGTCATATATTTTTAAACCTGAACCGGCTTCACAGATAAAGAGTAAACTATCATCCGCCCCCACCCCATGGGGATTAACCATAGCTGCGGTGCGAACTAATTCCGGAGCAGCTATATCACTTACATCGATTATATCCAGCTGGTTTGCAATTCCCGGACAGCGGTTCCCGGAGCGGAGGGTAACAAAGGCAACAGAATCTTTAACATACACCGGATCGCACATGCGTACATGCATAAATGCAGAGGTATAAGTGGGAACCTTAGGGTCGCTGATGTTGTAAATGAACATGCCATCTGTGGAACCGATGAATAAATGCTCACCGTATGGAAAAATAGTCTCTATCGCCCAGGTATTTTGAATGTTCACGGAATTATGGCGCAGGGGATCAACTTCATTGGTGACATCAAACACATGCAGCCTGCGGAAATCCACCGCATACAAATGTTGATTGGCCACCGTGAAACGGGCAAAGGAACCGCCGGTACCAGTTTCGGTAGGACCCCCTGTAAAATTTCCGGTAGTTTGAACCTCAAAACCTCCTCTGCTATCAAAATCGTCTTCTTCCTCCCAGTTAATCAAGCCATCCTGATGTTTCTCGCTTACCTCAATCACTGAATCCTTGTAGCCAACTATGCGCGGTACGCCTGGATGATAATCGGGAAACACCCCATCCAGTCGTTTAAGCAGTTGAATATTATTGATGTTTGATATATCCAGGGCCAGCACATCATCGTAACTGTCGACGTACAATACATTCTTGCGGATGGCCATATCAAAGTTGCCGGGAATATTCATAAAACTAAGCTGCACCGGATTGACCGGATCGCTATTGTCATAGATATGTATCCCCTGACCCCGCTCGTTGATCAGCAGGTAATCATCATAGATATAAATGGCCCCGAAAGTGGTGAGGGTGGTTGGGCTTCCCTGCAGAAGCCCGGCTTCGGCCTCCGCTTCGGTTGAGCTTTGGTAGATGGGCACCCGCACGGTGTAGGTCTGGGTGCGCTCAATAGTTTGATAGCAGGAGGTAAAGGTTAGAACTGCAAGCAGGGCTGGAATGACTTTGTTCATGGCACGAATAGTTTAACCTGTTAAAAGTAAGCATTTTAAGGATCATTAAGCCTTGAGGCATAACCTTAATGAAAATTTAATACAGTCTTACAAATCGTGGAATACCCGATCCATTTCCGCCGGTCCGGGGGCAAAAGTGCGGATGAAATTTCCCTGCTCATCTATCCAGTAATATATGGGCAGGGTTTTTACCTTGTACTGATTGCGCAAATGTTGGTTTTCCCCCAACTGGAGAAAGGTCCAGTCGTAATTTTTTGCTAAAACATAGCGATTTGCTTCAGCCGGATCCGGGTCTACATTGATACTTATAAAATGCACCTTATCCCGATATTGTGCCTGCATTTTTTGCAGTAGTTGCATTTCGCGCAGGGCAGGGGTTGATTGCCTTGACCAGAAGGTTAGGTATACCGGTTTTCCCCGAAAATCCGATAATGCGATCATCTTGCCTTTTGTGTCCTTCAACCTGAAATCCGGGGCTGGCGTCCCTTCCACATAGAATCGCAATTCCTTATAAGCATTTGCAGCAGTTTTTTGAATAGCAGCACTGCTGCCACCTTCTGAAAGTTGCCGCAACAACTTTAAGCTCACTTCCTTCTTGATCCGTTTGAGGTGAAAGGCATCAAACAGGCCATGAATAAGGTACAGTTCAGCTAGTTCCTGCTGATCGAAATTTTTAATGGATTTGATCTCTGTTGCTGCTTTTCGGGCGTCTTCCTCCGTGAGCAGCATCTTCATCAGTTGTTGCCCTTCCTTCCGTAGCAAGAGCTGCTCAAAATCGCTCTGGAAGAACTGGCGAAAAAAATTCATGTATTCTTTATGCCAGTGCAAAACAGGCTTTCCTTTCAGGTAAGTGGCGGTCAATTCCTCCTGGGGAACTTTCGCAATATCTTTCAGGTTTGCCAGGGCGTAGGTTACATAATGATTTAAAAACTCCGGTTCTGCATATGCTTTTGATTTTTCGAGCTTGCCGGTAAATGCTTCTATCTTTTCCTCTCCCTTCTGAATGGCCAGCAAGCGGTAATTCTCCGCCATACATTGCTGGTAAAGCAAATTGAATTGCTTGATCTTTACATTCAGGTCTCCTGTCTGAGGGAAGGCAAGGGTCAACTTAAGAACTTTGTCATACACTTTCCCGGCATTTTCAGCTCCGGCTTCCGATACGGTTACATTATATACCTGTCCCTCCCCGGTAAATAGGCTGCTGCGCTTATCCTCTATCTGCAAAACAATTTCCCGGGTATTTTTTAGTTCAAATGTCAAGCGAAATTCACCTTCCTCAATAGTGTCTTTAGCCAATTCCTGAGGGGTAAGGGTAATGTAATCTTCATACAAAAGTGCGCGGATCACTTTTCCTTCAAAATCCCCCGCAGAGCCCTGAATCACGGTATTCTGGGCAGTCAGCCTTAATAGGGTCAGGGAGAAGGCGAAAAAAAGAAATCTATATTTCATACCTGGATACTGGCCGGCAAAAACTCACTTGCATTTCCACCGTTGCGGATTATATCACGTACAATGGATGAATTTATTGCCGCATACCGGGGTTCAGTGATCAAAAAAACCGATTCGATCTCGGGGGCCATGGCTGAATTGATCTGAGCAATGGATTTTTCAAAGGTAAAGTCCCCCGCATTGCGCAATCCCCGCAAAATATAATTGGCGTTCACCTGCCGGCAAAAATCAATAGTAAGGCCGGTAAAGGTGAGTACCTCCACGGTATTTTCTTCCTCAAAGGTGGCTTCTATCCAATCTTTGCGTTGTTGCTGATCGAACATATAATTTTTCTGGGCATTCTGCCCGATGGCAATGATGATCTTATCAAATAATCCGATGGCGCGTTGCACGATATTGTGATGCCCTAAAGTGAAGGGATCAAAGGAGCCGGGGAAAACTGCTATTTTTTGCATAAGCCTTGGTTTAATCTAGCTGAAAAAAGGTAAAATTAACGTTTCCGTATTTTCTGCTCGATTGAAAAGCAGGATGTGGGGTAAAATCCTGATCTTTCCCGTGTTCAATGACCAAAAGACCGCCGCTTTGCAGTAGTTGTTGTTCAAATATACGGTCGGGAAGGACTGCCAACTCAGGAAGTGCATAAGGCGGATCGGCGAATATCAGATCA
>CAZBIF010000011.1:20762-29248 GCA_964492055.1 uncultured Flavobacteriales bacterium | reverse complement strand
GCTTTGGGGCTTGTGACGGTGAAATCTTTATCAATACCACCGGTGGAAATTTACTGTACACCTACTCCTGGGATGATCCTACCCTGGACGGCATCCCTGTAACCGATCTTTGTGCAGGCGTATATGCTGTGACTGCTACCGACGCCAACGGCTGTAGTGCGTCTACTACAGTCACGTTGACGGATCCACCGGTACTTAATCTTACTATATTAAGTTTCTCTGCCCTGGATTGTAGTTCAGACTGCGACGCTACCGCCAATGTAAGTGCGAGCGGGGGCACCGCACCCTATATATTCAACTGGAGTGGTGGACAAAGCGGTACCAATCCTACCGATCTCTGTTTCGGACCCAACATTGTAACCATTACGGATGCCACCGGTTGTGAAATAAGTGATACTGTATTCATAGGGGCTATAGATACTGTGGTAGCCAATGTGCCGGCCAACAATATCATTTGTGAGGGTGACAGCATTCGTTTAAAAGGTGACGTATTTGGTTCTACGGTAACTTTTGCGGGATGGTATGATACAGATACCAACTTATTTACCACCAATCTGGATACCACTATATTCCGCCCCTTAGGAACTTATAACTTCTTCCTCATTGCCCGAAATGGGAATGGCTGTCATGATACCACTTTGTATGATGCTAATGTAGTTGGTAATCCGGTAGTAGATGTGGTGAGCCCAATCAGGATATATAAGGATGAAGTAGCGCAGATAGACGTTAGAAATGATCAATCCACCTTCATTTATAACTGGACGCCCACAGATTTCCTGTCTGATAGTACTATTGCAGAGCCAATTGCGTCACCCAGGGAAAACTATACTTATTACTTGACGGTAACTGATCCGAATGGCTGTACTTACATAGATTCTGTACGTGTGATCTATTCCCCTGAAATTAATATTCCCAGTGGTTTCACTCCAAACGGGGATGGTGTCAATGATGTGTGGAATCTCCAACTTCTTGAAGAGTTCCCCAATGCGGATGTACAGATATATAACCGATGGGGAGAATTGCTTTATGAGCAAAAGAACGGATACCGTAAAGCCTGGGATGGAACGTATGAAGGCAAAGCGCTACCTGTAGGTACGTACTATTACATCATTGATATGAAAACGGATCGATTTGATCCCATTACCGGACCAATAACTATTGTGCGATGATCCTAAAAAATTTATTTCTTCTTTTATCATTGGTTAGCGGGCTCTTCGCCTTTAGTCAACAACTGCCTCAATACAGTCAGTACCTGTTAAACCGGTATGTGATCAACCCTGCTTCTGCTGGCAGTGAAAATTACTTTGTTGGGCAAACTAATTTTAGAAGTCAATGGAGCGGGATCCGCGATGCGCCAAGAACGTACATTCTTAGTGCCAATGGCCCTATCAGAGAGGAAATGGGATTGGGAGGTTATCTCTTTGTGGATGCTACAGGACCGACAAGGAGAAACGGGTTTAGCCTCTCCTATGCTTATCACCTCAACCTGAATTCAGATATCCGCCTATCCATGGCATTAAATGCTGGTATCCTGCAATATTCTATTGATGGCAGTGAAATTATTTTTGAAGATGCCAGTGATGAGTTGTTTATCAATTCCCGGCAGGTAAATACTTATCCGGATGCCGGATTTAGTTTTTATCTGTACGCCGATAACTATTTCTTTGGCGCTTCAGCCCCTCAATTGATCCGAAATGAACTTGATTTCGATAATACGGTTAGGGATCCGGGAGGTCGCTTAAGTACTCACTTCTTTGTAATGGGGGGTTACAAGCATGAAATTAATTCCGATTTTGCTGTAGAACCTTCATTCCTATTGAAGTATGTGAAACCTGTGCCTATGCAGTACGAATTCAGCGTACGTGGGATGTATCAGGACCTGGCCTGGCTCGGCTTTTCCTATCGCAAGAGCGATGCTATTGTATTGCTTACCGGAATAAACATCCTGGATAATATCACCCTTGCTTATGCTTACGATATCATTCAATCTGATATTCGGTCGTATAGCACCGGTTCCCATGAAATAATGTTATCGGTCAAATTTAACAATAGGCCTTCTTCATCTGTTTCTGACGACGAATAATGAAAATGCAAAATGGCTTCTTTTAAAGAAATGATACAGGGCGACATCCCTGTGCTGGTTGATTTTTTTGCAGAATGGTGTGGACCCTGCAAAATGATGCCTCCCATATTACAGGAAGTAAAAAATGAAGTGGGGGATAAAGTGAAAGTATTAAAGATCGATGTAGATAAAAACAAAGCTGCTGCTACACATTATCAGGTACAGGGAGTGCCAACACTAATTCTCTTTCATAAGGGTAAAATTTCCTGGCGCCAATCGGGAGTGGTGCCTGCCGCTCAGATCATCAATCACATAAAATCAGTTTCTCAAAACTGAAAATTTATACCCCTCACCTCTGCCTTTTTCTAAAAGCGCCTTAAGGGCATATAGCATTTTATCAGCTGCCTTTATGCTATCATGAAACACATATATGTATCCGGGGGCTACCTTCTTTAAAACCACTTCTTTTACTTTTTCTTTGGAAATAGATCGTTCATAATCCCGGCTCAAAACACTCCACATCGCAATGTGGTACTGTTCTTTCAATAAACTGATCTGCGCAGGTTTTATCTGACCATATGGCGGTCGGAACCAATTTACATTTTTTACCGGAAATTGATCCACGTTATGGATGTAGTCCCCCGTCCGGGTCTTCCAGCCGTTGGGGTGCGAATACGTATGATTACCAATCAGATGTTCCCTGACTAGAATGGTTTGAAAAAGGTCAGGATAATCTTCAATATTCCTGCCAATACAAAAGAAAGTAGCTTTGGCCTGATACTCATTCAGTAGGCTAAGCACTTTATCCGTTACCCCCGGAGTGGGGCCATCATCGAAAGTGAGAAATAGTTCTTTTTCAGTGGTAGGAATGCGCCAGATGAGACTGGGATAAAAGGATCGGATAAGCTTTGAAGGATATACATACATCAGCCGAAAAGTTGTTCGAACAACACTTCTACCCTGTCAATAGCAATGACTTCTATTCCGTATTTGCCGCTGTCCGATTCTCTTTTACCGAAAGAGGAAATATAAATTTTTTCGAACCCCATCTTTTGAGCCTCGGTAATTCGCTGCTCTGCCTTACTCACCGGACGTAGTTCACCGGTAAGTCCTACCTCAGCAGCAAAGCAATAATCTGATTTTACAGGGAGATCTTCTGAAGAGGAAAGTACAGCTGAGATGACGGCCAGGTCAATCGCAGGATCATTGGATTTTATACCCCCAACAATGTTTAGAAATACGTCCTTCGCTGCCAGGCGAAAGCCACATCGTTTTTCAAGTACAGCTAATAACATATTCAAACGACGCAGATCGAAACCGGTAGCTGAACGTTGCGGGGTCCCATAAGCCGCAGTACTCACCAGAGCCTGGATTTCAATAAGCATAGGCCTTACTCCTTCCACAGTAGCAGCCACACAGGTTCCACTTAGGTTCTCTGAGGCATGCTTCATAAGTAATCCGGAGGGATTATCTACTGCCTGCAAACCTGAACCCTTCATTTCATAAATACCGATCTCATCAGTTGAACCAAATCGGTTTTTTGAACTTCGTAGTATCCGATAGACATGATTACGGTCACCTTCAAACTGCAAAACCACATCTACCATATGTTCAAGGATTTTGGGACCGGCAATGTGTCCTTCCTTATTGATATGGCCAATGAGGAATACCGGAACAGCATGTAATTTGGCGAATTTCATAAATTGGGCCGCGCATTCCCTGATCTGGGAAATGCTACCTGCCGGGGATTCAATTTCAGCGGTATGCATGGTTTGAATACTATCTACCACCACCAAGTCATAGCTTTCCCCAGCCAAATGAATGATGATGTTTTGAAGGGAAGTTTCCGTCAATACTTCACATGCCTGATTTTCAATCCCAATCCGATCGGCGCGCATTTTTATCTGGGAGTTGCTTTCTTCCCCGCTGATGTAAAGTATTTTTATTCCCTGCCAACGGACGGCAAGTTGCAATAATAGGGTAGACTTTCCAATGCCAGGCTCCCCTCCGAATAAAATCAAACTCCCGGGAATGATCCCCTTCCCAAGTACACGGTTTAATTCTTGATCTGGGCTTTTGTATCGTACTTCATTTTCGGTTGCTATAGTAGTAATGGCCAGGGGACGGCTGGAAGCCTGGGACTGTACTTTACCCTTATTACTGCCAGTCTTTACCACAACCTCTTCAACCAGGGTATTCCATTCCTGACAGGCAGGGCACCTGCCCATCCATTTAGATGCCTGAGTTCCACAATTTTGACAGAAATACGAGGTCTTTATCTTAGCCAAGACGAAATTGTTTAGAAGACAATTTCAATATCCCGTTTGGGCTTAGATTTTCGGCTTTCACAAAAATCATTGACATTTTCTGTAGCTTGTTCATGACCCAGATTGGAGGCACGGCGCCAGTCGGCACAAGCATTTTCCTTCTTTTTTAACTCGTATTGCGCTTCCCCCCGATAGAAATAGGCCCTAGCCAGGTTTTCATCCCGCATATCGATTACGGCGGTCAAATCAGTTATGGCCTCTTCATATTTTTCCATGCCCAGTTTACTCAAGGCAATATTGATCCGCCCATTCACCAAATCCGGTTTTTTATTCAGTGCAATCTCAAAATCGCTCATTCCGGCTTCGTAATGTTTTTGTTCGGCTTTGGCGGCTCCCCTATTATAATAAGCAGCAGCATAGTCCGGATCCAGTTCAATTGCTTTACTGTAATCTTCAATGGCATTGTTGTATTTTTCCAGTTCTGCATGTGAGAATCCCCTGAAATAATAAATCTCTGCATTGTTTGGATCCAATTCAATGGCTTTATCCAGATCTTTTATGGCACTGCGAAATTCTTCAATAAAAACCTTGGCCGCACCCCGGTCAAAATAAACAGCGGACTCGTTCGGTCTCAATTCTTCAGCCCGGTCGTAATCGGCAATAGCAGCTACAAAAAGTTCTTGCTTGTGTTTGCTGTCAGCCAGGTATTTAATAGCCTCATAATTTTCAGGTTGGACATTCACGGCTTGCTGAAATACCTGTTGGGCTTGGGCATATTCCTTTTGCTCATAAAGGGTTTTACCTTTTTCCATGAGTTGATCTATAGGTTCCTGAGCAAATAGATTAAAACTAAGGAACATGCTTAAAAATAGAATAGAGGTTTTCATTTTCATTTCATTTTTTCAATGAGGGCAGTTGTGGATTTGCCTTCTACAAATGGAATGGTTGTAACCATTCCGCCCCCTTGTCTTACAATATCGCTGCCAACTATTTCCTCCAGCTTATAATCCCCCCCTTTCACCAAAATATCGGGCTTAAGCAAGCTAATCAGCTCAAAGGGCGTCGGCTCATCAAATATAATCACTAAATCTACAAGGTGTAAACTAGCCAGGTTCAATGCCCGGTCTGCTTCCGTTTGTACCGGCCTGTCTTTTCCCTTATTCAGCGCCTTCACTGATTTATCTGAATTTAAACCTACAATTAATTTGTTACCCAGAGTTGCAGCCTTCGCTAAATAGGTAGTGTGTCCGCCATGTAAAATATCAAAACAACCATTGGTAAATACCAGCTTCTGGTCCTTTAAACGCCAGCGAGCAAGAATAGGCAGGGCATCTTCGCGCGTGACAATCTTTTGGTGAATTATTTCAAGTTTTGACAACTTCCTTGTTTTTATTATAAAGCCTTAAAAGGGGGATACTCAATACTCCCACCACGATGATCATTAAGGTCTGGGAAGACCATAATATCCATCCCAAGGCCAGGGCAGAGGTTTTGGAAATTCCGTACAGCATTAATGTTTCCATGATGGCAATGGGAAAAACACCCAATCCTCCCTGCACGAATACAATCGCCAGGCTACCCATCACAAAGGAAGCCAGTTTAGCGGAAAAGGAAGCATTTGCAGTTTCTTCCAGGCAAAAGAAGCAAACATAGAACATGGCAACATATAAAAACCAGATGATAGCCGTATGTAATAGAAACATCCCTTTCTTTTCCATATGTATAATAGATTGTAAACCGTCCAAAATACCACGGAAGGCATTCCTGATTTTTATAAAAAACAAGTTAGTGGATTTGGATAGAAGAAAAAAGAAGAATACAGCTGCACCTAAGAAAGCTACCCCCAACATGATCAATAAATTAGTAAGAGTGAAATTTCCCGAACTTTCTTCCACAAATCCCCTCAACATATCCCCGATCATTTCTATTTCCATAAATAGAATGCTTGCCATGATCAAAGCGAGTATGATGAGATCAGCTACCCGTTCGGCTACAATCGTTCCAAACAGTTTGTTAAATGACAATCCTTCGTATTTAGCCAGCAGGCCGGGACGGGTAACTTCTCCCAGCCGCGGCAAGGCATAATTAGCCACATAACCGATCATTACCGTAAAAAAACTATTGAGAAAGCGGGGTTGCTTCCCCAGCGGTTGAATGGTATACTTCCATCTTTCAGCCCGACTCATATGACTGAGCACTCCTAAAAACATGGATAGAATTATCCAGCCGTAATGCGCTTCATTAAAAGATTGTTTAAGTTCTTTCCCCTCTTCCGGAGTGAGGTCTTTAAACACATACCAGATCAAAAATACCCCAAAGGCAAGGGGAATAGCTACTTTTAATACCGATAGTAGTTTTTTCATTCCAAAGGCCGAAATTAATGAGTTAAGCTCAAATTATCGATTAATCTTACGATTCCAATATTGGCGGCTACAAAAGCACGTGCCCGCGGGTGGTTGGTATCCTTAACCTCCCTAAAAGTTTCTTCATCGGCAATTTCAAAATATTCTACATTAAAATTAGTTGCCAAGCGTTCTTTGCATGATAAAACGAGATTTTGAGTTTCAACTTTTCCGTATTGTTCCTTGCAATAACTTAAGGTCTGATAAATTTGGGGGGCGATGGCACGTTGGCTTTTTGTAAGGTTAAAATTCCTGGAACTTTTAGCCAGCCCATCCTCGTCCCTTACAGTAGGCACCCCAATTATTTCCACCGGATAGCTAAATTTATCTTTTAACCAGCGGATTACCGCTAGTTGCTGATAATCCTTTTCCCCGAAATAAGCACGGTCAGGTTCAATAATTTCGAAAAAACGACGTACGACCGCTACAACTCCCGCAAAATGACCAGGCCGATGAATAGCTTCCATGGTAGCTCCCAACTCCCCTAAATCATAATCTAACTGAGGGGCAGTAGGATAAACTTCCTTTATGGTAGGAATAAAAACGAAGTCACAATTCACCGATTCCAGGAGGGATAAATCGTCGTTAAGCCGTTCAGGATAAGTATCAAAATCTTGCTGACGATTAAACTGGTGAGGGTTCACAAAAATACTTGCCACTACGCAATCATTTTCCCTTTTAGCTTGTCTTACCAATTCAAGATGACCTTGATGGATCGCTCCCATAGTAGGTATGAAACCTATGGACTTACCTTTATCCCGTAGTGATAGTATGTCTTTCTTTAAAGTATCGGATTGATGGATATGCTTCATTTTATTAGTTACTTAATGTTACAATTAGTAGTTTATTTTTGTTGGTACATCGGGCATAGCATAGCCTTTGACTTGCAATACCTTAATTTTTTTCCGTAATTTTGTAGGGCTATTTACAACTAATTCCTTTTATGAGCAAAAAACGCATTCTCTACATTGCCCAAGAAATATCTCCTTATCTACCAGAATCAGAAATTGCAAACATAGGACGAAACCTTCCACAAAGCATCCAGGAAAAAGGACGAGAAATTCGCACCTTTATGCCCAAATTTGGTTGCATCAATGAGAGAAGGCATCAGTTGCATGAAGTAATTCGTCTATCTGGTATGAATTTGATCATTGATGACACTGATCATTAAGGTGGCTTCCATACAACCAGCACGTATGCAGGTGTATTTTATTGATAACGAAGATTACTTCCAGCGAAAGGCAATCTTGCACGATGCCGAAGATAATTTCTTTCAGGACAATGACGAGCGCGCTATTTTCTTCTGCCGCGGCGTATTGGAAACAGTAAAAAAATTAGGGTGGGCCCCTGACCTGATCCATTGCCACGGTTGGATGAGCAGTCTTATTCCCCTCTACCTGAAAACGTCTTATAAAGATGAACCGTTATTTGAGAATTCTAAAGTAGTTACTTCCATTTATAACGATTGCTTTGAAGGTAGCCTGAATCCTGATTTTCATAAAAAAGCGATGATGGATGGAATAGGCAAATCAGATTTAGCCCTATTTGCCCAGCCTACTCATGACAATCTGTGCCGGGCTGCAGCCAGCTGGTCCGATGGGGTGATTATCGGCTCTGAAGAAGCTGCTTCACTTGTAGAGGATGTTACAACCCCCGTACTTCCATTTCAAGGTGAGGAATATGCAGATGCCTATAGTAACTTCTATGATGAGGTTTTAGTTGGAGAAGAAGTTTTGGCTGAATAAATCCTATGAA
>CAZBIF010000011.1:3791-20720 GCA_964492055.1 uncultured Flavobacteriales bacterium | reverse complement strand
CTTTCCGCCATTTTTTTATTAGCGAGCTTATTCTCCTGCAAAGAAGAAGGTGATATTTCGCCGGAATTCGTGGCCATACCCCAGCAAAGTTTTTTCACCTCGGAGGTAAATATTATTAGTAGCTCATTGCGGGGTGATTCCATTATTTCAGACAAAGTGGCAACTGGCCTGCTTGGTGAATACCGGGATTCAGTATTTGGTAAGGTAACTGCCGCCGTCACACTACAGCCTTTATTGCCTACGAACTTCTTGATGTTAGGTACTGCCAATGAACAGCTCATTGCGGATTCCCTGATTTTAACCCTGCCCTATCTGAACTTATATGGAGATACCACTGCTCAGCAAGTTGAAGTGTATGAAGTAGCTGAAGAATTATCGATTGAAAAAATTTATTATTCCAATTACGTGCCTGCAGTAGAAAGCGGTATTCTTGGCAGTAAACAGCTTATACCTAGACTGAATGAAAATATATTGGTTAAAAGACCAGACAATTTTGGGAATGTGAATACAGAAGCAGTAGATCCGCAGTTAAGGGTTAAGCTCGATCATGCCCTGGCAGCAGAAATACTGAACGCCTCCGGTACGGCTGATCTCAGCAACGATGATAATTTTAAGAAATTTCTTAAGGGGTTTTACCTTAAGGTCAATAATGCCACTTCTCCGGTAAATAATCAATATGGCATTATGTATTTGCGCCTCACGGCCTCCAACTCTAAACTTAGTTTGTTTTATACAACTATCAATAATGCTAATGACAGCATTCCAAAAGTAGTAGATTTTCCCCTAAAAAGCAGTAGCGTGCGGTTTAACACCTTTCAACATGATTATAGTAATTCCGTGGTAGAAAATAAACTGGACGGGGTACCGGATTCAGTAAATTTCTATTTACAAACCATGGGGGGGGTACAAGCGAGCATACAGTTTCCTGACTTAAAAAACCAACTGGGTAATAAAAACATCCTTATTAATAAAGCCGAATTGATCGTTCCTGCTATCAACGGAAGTTATGTAGAAGAAGGATTTCCGTCAAGCATTCTTGTATTGCGAAAGAATGAAGCAGGTATACTGCAAATCATTCCTGATATAGAAGAGGGCGCTTCATATTATGGAGGCATTTTAACTGCCGACAATACTTATCGTTTTAATATAGCCCGTTATATGCAAAAGCTGATAGACGGGGATTATGCTGATCCCAGATTATATTTTTATATCAATGGGGCACCAGTAAATGCTCAGCGGCTGGTAATTGGGGGACCGGCTGCTCCGGCAAATCAAAAAATTAAATTAAATTTATATTATTCAAAGCTGAATTAATATGTGTGGAATCGTGGCATATATCGGAGAGCAGAAAGCCTATCCGATCATTATCAAAGGCTTGAAAAGACTAGAATACCGGGGCTATGACAGTGCGGGAATAGCCCTTAACAACCATGGACTTAACTTATATAAAAAAGAAGGGAAAGTATCTGTACTGGAGGAGCATGTAAAACACCTTAACCTGGATTCGCAAATTGGTATCGGTCATACCAGATGGGCAACACATGGGCCCCCAAATGATACCAATGCCCACCCCCACGCGAGTGGGGATTCACGCCTTGCGATCATACACAATGGTATAATAGAGAATTATTCTTCCCTGAAGAAGGAATTAATTAACCGGGGGCATGAGTTTAAAAGCCAGACCGATACGGAAGTATTGATCCATTTGATCGAAGATATTCAGACAGAAGAGAAGGTCAGTCTGGAAGAGGCAGTGAGAATAGCGTTGCATGAGGTGGTTGGAGCTTATGCAATTGTGATTATGGACGCGGATAATCCCCGAAAATTGATAGCCGCCAAAAATAGCAGCCCGTTGGTAATTGGCGTAGGGAAAGGTGAATTTTTTGTAGCTTCTGATGCCACACCCATTATAGAATACACTAAAAATGTAATTTATTTGGAAGATGGGGAGATCGCTACCATTGAACTGGGAAAAGAGATACAGATAAATACCATTCAAAATCAACCCATCACCCCATACATTCAGGAGCTGGAAATGAGTCTTGAGGCCATTGAAAAAGGGGGTTACGACCATTTTATGTTGAAGGAGATCTACGAGCAACCTCAATCCATCCGCAACAGTATGCTCGGCCGCCTCAACCTGCAGAAAGGAAAAATTATCCTGGGTGGGATTGAGGAGTTTGAGAGCAAATTCATGAACGCGGACCGAATTATATTTGTGGCCTGCGGTACCTCCTGGCATTCAGCCCTGGTGGGGGAATACATGATCGAAGACCTGGCGCGAATTCCGGTAGAAGTAGAGTACGCTTCTGAATTTCGATACAGGAATCCCATCATCACGGAAAAGGATATTGTAATAGCCGTGAGTCAATCAGGAGAAACTGCCGATACCCTGGCTGCCCTGGAAATTGCTAAGGAAAAGGGAGCCACTATCTACGGAATCTGTAACGTAGTAGGTTCCTCCATAGCGAGGGCCACCGATGCCGGCTCCTACACGCATGCGGGGCCCGAAATCGGGGTAGCCTCAACCAAAGCATTCACCGCCCAGATTACCATTCTGGCCCTGATGGCCCTTACCCTGGCCGATAAGAAAGGAACCTTGAACCGGAGCAAAGCGCAACATCTTATCAATCAGCTGTGGGAAATTCCCAACTACGTGGAAAAAATGCTTGCATCGAACGAGCAGATCAAATACATTTCCGATCTGTTTAAAGATGCACGAAATTTCTTATACCTGGGCAGGGGCTATAATTTTCCTGTTGCCCTGGAAGGTGCCCTGAAATTGAAGGAGATCTCCTATATTCATGCGGAAGGCTATCCGGCTGCGGAAATGAAACACGGCCCCATCGCCCTCATCGATGAAAACATGCCGGTAGTGGCCATTGCTACCCGCAAAGGAACCTATCAAAAGGTAGTGAGTAACATACAGGAGGTAAAAGCACGCAATGGGAAAATTATAGCCATAGTGACCGAAGGGGATGTGGATGTAAGGGAAATGGCAGATTACGTGATAGAGGTGCCGGAAACGGAAGAGTTCCTGGACCCTTTGATCACGGTTATACCCTTGCAATTACTGGCCTATCATATTGCGGTAATGCGCGGATGTAATGTAGATCAGCCGAGGAATTTAGCAAAGTCTGTTACTGTGGAGTAGTTTTCGGCCTTAACCACATGATCACCTGATCGGAATTGGCGTATTTATCCAGATCTTTAACGGTAAGCAAGGCCACGATATCCAATAAAGGCAATAATCCCAGCCCACCTCCGAGGGTAAGGCTGTAAAATACCGGCACATTGGCTTTGGTACCTAAATAGATGCGGTGTACCCCGAAATGCCCTAGTAGCACCGCCAGCACTACCGCTTTCAGCTTTTGGAATCTAGGTTCGCCAGCAAAAGCCACTGCTGTGCTCTCTGAGATGACCATGAGGTCATCAACCGAAAAATATACGGGATCAGATTTGAAATCAATGGCGGGGGTAAAAGAAAGTGCCTTTACAGAACAAACTGCAAAGGCACTTAGTATTGTCAATATGATTGATACTCTCTTCAGGGAGTCAAAATTATAAGTTTTTCTCTACCTTTTCCCAGTTGATGACATTGAAAAAAGCATCAATATAGTCGGGACGCTTGTTCTGGTATTTCAGGTAATACGCATGTTCCCATACATCAATTCCTAAAATGGGCTTGCCGTTGCAATCGGTCACATCCATTAAGGGATTATCCTGATTGGGAGTAGAACAAACACTCAATTTCCCGTTTTCAACACACAGCCAGGCCCATCCGGAACCAAACTGGGAAGCAGCGGCATCGCTGAATTGCTGTTTAAAATTCTCAAAGGAACCAAAGGCATCATTGATCATGTCAGCGAGCTTTCCCGAAGGTTTTCCTCCTCCATCTGGAGACATAATTTCCCAATATAAGTTGTGGTTGTAATATCCACCGCCATTATTCCTTACTCCTTTGGAATGATTGGAAACATTTTTCAAGATCTCCTCTATGCTTTTATTTTCCAGTTCAGAACCTTCGATAGCCTTGTTAAGTTTATCAGTATATCCCTGATGATGTTTGGTATGATGGATTTCCATAGTACGCGCATCTATATGCGGTTCAAGGGCATCATAACTATATGGTAGATCCGGTAATTTAAATCCCATTTTTTTTCTTTTTTTAGTTCAAAATTTAGTTTATAAATAGACATAATTAACACACTATTGTTCATCTATTTTGCGGTTAAATATAGGTCCGTAGGATATATTACCCAAATTTGTGTGAAAGAAGTTCACGACTTCAAAATATTTATACTTTTGCACCTTAAATTTAACTAAAACAACAACCATGAAAAAATTTTTAACCGCCATAGCAGTTTTGGGTATGATGACTTTTGCTGCATGCGAGCAACCAGCTGAGAACAAGGCTGAGGAAACTGAGCAGGAAGCTGAAGAAATGATGGACGAAATGGACCGGGAAATGGAAGAGGCAGGCAATGAAATAGAAAATGCTGCTGAAGAAACCGGTAACGCTATTGAAAATGCAGCTGATTCTACGGCTGACGCCATAGATGATGCCGAAGACGATATGTAATTAATTCATAGAATCACAAAATTCCCTTAGTGGTTACCGGAGAAGGTAGATGACTAAGGGAATTTTTATTTTGTAACTTTTCTATTGCCTGTTGAACGGTATGGTCTGCTTTATTGATCACTTCAAAAAACAAGCTCTCATCGAATAAATTCCTGCCAATAGAAGCTACTAACTGCACCTCACTTAACTCCCTGATCTTTGTCGATAATTCGTCCTGCCGGGTAATTCCCTTACTTGCAGCAAAGGCAATGAATTCCTCCCATAACTTTTCATCCACTACAAATTCCTTCAGGTAAGAACGCCCGTTTTTATACTCCCTCCTTAACCAGCTACGGTGCTGGTCTACGTATTGAAAACCAAACTGATAAAAAATCCCCATATAATTCAATTGCCGGTAAAATAAAGAATTCAGACTGGTGTCAATTGGTACGAATACATCCGGCATGATACCGCCCCCGCCATACACTACCCGCCCCATGTCGGTCCGATACTTCAGGGAGTCGGGAAAGGTAATGCTGTCCCTTGATAGCAATTCCCCGCTTTCATAACGATGCATGGTTTCTTCATAATAATTTTCCAATCCTTCTTCATACGACTTTTGAATGCAGCGACCGCTGGGGGTGTAGTAGCGGGCCACCGTCAGGCGCACAGCCGAACCATCAGGCCATTGCACGCTTTCCTGCACCAGCCCTTTTCCGAATGATCTCCTGCCTATAATTAAACCGCGATCATGATCCTGGATAGCACCGGCCACAATTTCACTGGCCGAAGCAGAACCTTCATTGATCAATATTACGATGGGTGTATTGGCCAGGCTCTCAGTAGTTGTGGCTTTATACTGTTGTTCCGCCCGGGATTTTCCTTTGGTGTATACTATTAGGTCTCCTTTAGGCAGAAATTCATCTGCAATATCTATGGCAGCTTTCATTAACCCTCCTGAATTGTTTCTTAGATCGAAAACCAGGCTTTCCATGCCTTTTTCCTGCAAATGGTCTACCGCATCTTTGAACTCCTGATGGGAAGTGCGGGCAAAACGACTTAATTTAATGTATCCGATCTTATCATTAAGCATGTAATATGCCTCTACGCTATTGTAGGGAATTTCATCCCGGGTAACGGTGTAGGCAATCAGTTTTTTTTCCTTGGTGCGCTTTACTTTGAGGTTAACCTCTGTGCCTTTGGGCCCCTTTAGCAGTCTAACCACTTTATTATTATTAATGGATTTGCCGGTAATATTCTCCCCTTCCACCTCTACAATCCGGTCACCCGCAAGTAATCCGACCTTTTCTGAAGGACCCCCACCCAGGGCCCGTACCACGATCACCGTATCTTTACGGATGCGGAATTCTATACCTATTCCTTCAAAATTGCCTTCCAGGGGATCGTTATAGTAATCATACATATCGCCGGAAATATAGGAAGAGTGGGGATCCAGATTGTGCAACAGTTCACTGATGGTGTTTTCCAGGATCAACTGCTCTTCCACCGAATCCACATATTCACTTTTGATGAATGAAAGGATCTGATGCAATTTATCATGGGAGGATACCCGCCTCTCCTGCTCACTCCAGTATTGATTGGTATTCTCGGCCATTTTTTTCCCGAGAAAAACCCCTGCAGCCATAAAGACCGCTACCAGAATGGGTAAAACAAACAATATTTTTCTCGGATCACTCATGCCTCAATATTCTCGATCTGAACAATTTCTATACCGGCTTTTTGCAAAAAACGTATCCCCGAATCATCTTTATAACCCATCATGTAAACCAACCTGCTGATACCGGCCTGAAGTACCAGTTTGCTGCATTCTTTACAAGGGGAAAGGGTAAGGTACAAAGTTGACCCTTCCATATTATTGGTGGACCGGGAAACCTTGAGTATGGCATTAGCCTCGGCATGCAATACATACCATAAGGTATCCCCCACCTCATTCTCACAACAATTATCAAAACTGGTAGGGGTGCCATTATAACCGTCTGAAATGATCATACTGTTTTTTACGATCAGCGCGCCCACTTGTTTCCGCTTACAGTGAGAAAGTTTGGCCCATTCCCTAGCCATTTTCAGGTAAGCTATATCATACCTCCTTTGCTTGGATTCGCTTTCGTATTTAATTTCCATTTGCTTTCATTATTTCATTTTCTACCACTTGTGGCAAATAAGTATGTTCCAGTCGTTGCACCCGCTCTTTTAAGCTTTGCACGGTATCGTCCTCATTCACTTTACAGGTTTTTTGTGCAATCATCCGGCCTTCATCATAGGCTTCATTTACATAATGTATGCTGATGCCGGTTTCGGCTTCCTTATTTTCGAGCACCGCCTGGTGAACATGCATACCATAAAACCCTTTACCACCATACTTGGGCAAGAGGGAAGGATGGATGTTGATGATACGGTCCGGATAGGCCCGGCAGAGATATGCAGGCACCTTGATCAAAAAGCCCGCCAGTACGATCCAGTCTATGGCTGCTTTCTTTAGTTCGCTAAGGATTATTTCATCAGCGGTTTGCCATTCTTCATTAGTGAAAGAGAAGGCGGGGATGCTATATTTCCCTGCTATTGATTTTACCCCTGCCTTTTCCCTGTTGGTCATGACCAGCTTGATATCAATCCCGGAATTCCGCCGCTTAAAATAGCGGATCAATTGCTCCGCATTGGAACCTTCACCTGAAGCAAAAATGGCTATATTGGGCATATTGAAAATTGAAGCACAAATTTAATTTAAATAATGACGGAGCTTTCTGATAAAATCCCGGCAGGTTTTCACCTTTATGAACAGCAAAGGCCCAGGCCCGAAGAGGCGCTGAAGGCGAGCAGCCATTTTTTGAAAATGCTGCAAAAACGCAGAAGTATCAGGGAGTTTTCTTCCGAGCCGATACCGGATGGGCTGTTGGAAAACTGTATTGCAGCTGCCGGTACCGCCCCCTCAGGGGCAAACAAACAACCCTGGCATTTTTGTGTGGTAAGGGACCCGGAAATGAAAAGCCGGATCAGGGAGGCAGCGGAGAAGGAAGAATACGAAAATTACCACGGCCGCATGAGCGATGAGTGGCTGGAAGACCTGAAAGTTTTCGGAACGGACTGGCATAAACCTTTTTTGCAGATTGCCCCGGTACTGGTGGTACTGATGAAAGAAACCTACGCTATCAATACCGATAAAAGCAAAGGAAAAAACTACTATGTGAATGAATCGGTAGGTATTGCCGCCGGCATGTTCCTGGCGGCTATTCAGATGGCCGGCCTGGCGGCCCTTACCCACACCCCCAGCCCCATGAATTTCCTGAGCCGATTACTCAACCGCCCTGCTAACGAAAAACCTTTTTTGTTGATACCTGTTGGTTATCCAGCAAAAGGAGCGAAAGTTCCCCTGCTGGAAAAAAAACCTATGCAAAGCATAATCACCGAATATTAGCACTGCAAAATAAATTTTGAATTTGCAGCAATATGGATTTTCTTTGCAGACTAATTATTAAAAACAAAAACCATGGCAGATACAGCATCAAGAGTTAAAGCAATTATTGTAGATAAATTAGGTGTGGAAGAAAGTGAAGTAACTCCCGAAGCAAGCTTCACCAATGACCTGGGCGCCGATTCACTGGACACAGTGGAGTTGATCATGGAATTCGAAAAAGAATTTAATATCGCAATTCCGGATGATCAGGCTGAAAAAATCACTACAGTAGGCGATGCGATCACCTATATTGAAGAAAACACCAAATAACCCCCTTTCTTCGATATCCAATGGAACTTAAACGAGTAGTAGTTACTGGTTTAGGTGCTATTACCCCCATCGGTAATAACACTCAGGCATACTGGAAAGCACTCATTTCAGGTAAAAGCGGGGCTGCCCCCATTACCCAGTTTGATGCTTCCAAGTTCAAGACCCAGTTTGCCTGTGAGGTAAAAGATTACAATCCCGAAGATTTTTTTGATAGAAAAGAGGTTCGAAAAATCGACCTCTTTACCCAGTATGCCCTGGTAGCTACCGATGAAGCTATCCAGGACTCAGCAATGGATCTGGAAAATGTAGACAAGGATCGCTTTGGGGTGATCTGGGGTGCAGGAATAGGGGGTTTGAAGACCTTTCAGGAGGAATGTATCGCCTTTGGTAATGGCGATGGCACTCCCCGTTTTAACCCCTTCTTTATCCCCAAAATGATCGCGGATATTGCACCCGGGCATATTTCCATCAAGTATGGGCTGCGAGGGCCAAACTTTACCACGGTAAGCGCCTGTGCTTCCAGTACCAATGCCATCATTGATGCCGCCACGTATATTCGACTGGGCAAAATGGACGCCTGTGTTACCGGAGGTTCTGAAGCTGCGGTCTGTGAAGCAGGTATTGGGGGATTCAACGCCCTGCATGCCCTATCTAAAAGAAATGAAGACCCTTCCACTGCCTCCCGTCCTTTTGATAAGGAAAGGGACGGTTTTGTGCTGGGCGACGGGGGAGCTTCCCTGATCCTGGAGGAATACGAACACGCCAAAGCCCGTGGTGCCACTATTTATGCAGAAATTGCCGGAAGTGGTTTAAGTGCGGATGCGCACCACATGACTGCCCCCCATCCGGAGGGCCTGGGTGCCAGGCAGGTGATGATCAATGCGCTGGAAGATGCCGGCATGAAGCCGGAAGAAATTGATTATATCAATGTTCACGGCACTTCTACCCCCCTGGGCGATATTGCTGAAGCCAAAGCGATCAAAGAGGTATTCGGTGAGCATGCCTATAAGCTCAACATCAGTTCTACCAAATCCATGACCGGCCATTTACTAGGGGCAGCTGGCGGAATAGAAGCCATTGCCAGCATCCTGGCGGTCAAAAACAATATCGTACCTCCGACCATCAACCATTCCAATCCCGACCCGGAATTTGATGAGCGCATGAATTTTACCTTCAACGAGGCTGAGAAACGAACGGTAAATGCCGCCCTTAGCAATACTTTTGGCTTTGGGGGGCACAATGCTTCCGTAATCTTTAAAAAAATATAGCCCTTGAGCTTATTCAAAGGGATCCGCTATTACCTGCTGGCAGATAAGAGTAAAGCGAAAACCCTTAAAGAGATCCTCGGTTTTTACCCCGGAAACCTCTCCCTTTATGAACAGGCTTTTACCCATAAATCCATAGCCAACGAAGCCAGGGAAACCAGGGAGCATAATGAACGCCTGGAATTCCTGGGAGATGCCATGCTCGGTGCTGTTATCGCTGATTTTTTATTCATTAAATACCCTTTTAAAAATGAGGGTTTTCTGACTAAAATGCGGGCCAAAATTGTGAGCAGGAACTTTTTGAACAAGCTGGCCATTGACCTGGGCCTGGATACTTTCCTGGAAACGTCTGCCGACACCCAGCGCTCCCGCAGCATCTACGGGGATGCCTTCGAAGCCATGCTGGGTGCCATTTACCTTGATAAAGGTTTTGTGACCTGCAAAAAGTTCCTGACCGATATTGTTATTAAAAACTATATTGACCTGGACGAACTAATGGCCAAAGAAACCGATTATAAAAGCAGGCTCATCGAGTTTTCACAAAAGCATAAAAAGAGGTTTAACTTTCATTTAAGGGAAGAACTTTTGAATGGTTATAAATATTATCATTGTGACCTCTCCCTCAATGGAGAAACGGTATCCCATGGAAGCGGAAACTCCAAGAAGAAAGCCGAACAGGCAGCCGCCAGAGAGTTTTTTAACCAACAATTAATGGCTTAAAATTTTTCAAGTCCTCAGTAATCCTAATTTTGGGCGGTATGCGCAAATTACTTTTAGAAGTAGAGGATGAGTATGATTTCGAAGCCATAGGTATTTCCGCCCATGTCAAAGATTATCGTTTTTGCTTTGAATTGAATAAACTACTGGAAATAGATTTGCAAAAACAAGCAGACCTGGAGATCAACAATGGCGGGATCCAGCAACAGTTTTCCTTCTTTAATGCAGAAGACCCTGAAGAACTGATGTCTTATTCCTTGCTGAACAACCGCAGTGAAAAAGGTCACTTACTGCCCGAACAATCCTCCATGGATTTTATTCTGGTGGTAAAGGGTCAATTAAAGGAAGATGAATTAACGGGCTTAAACCAGCGTATTTCAAGCCTGAAACACACACTTACCTCTGTGATATTAGAGGTAGAATCATTAAAAAATAAAGCAAACCTGATATTCTGATGGATGTAAAAAAGAAAACAAAGATCGTTGCCACCATAGGGCCTGCCACCTCCTCAAAAAAAGTGCTTCTGAAACTGATAAAGGCAGGAGTAAATGTAATGCGCGTGAATTTTTCGCACGGTTCCCACGAAGATCACCAAAAAGTAATAGAACTTGTTCGTGAGATCAATAAGGAAAACCACATCCATACCGCAATTCTGGCCGACCTGCAAGGCCCCAAGATCCGCATAGGCGATATTGCATCCGGTAAAATGAATGTATCGGCAGGGCAGTCCATCCACTTTACCACCAAAGAAGAAGAGGCCGGTAAAGAAAAGGTTTATATCAGCTATAGTGATTTCCCCCAAGATGTAAAAAAGGGAGAGAGGCTGCTGATAGATGACGGGAAACTATCACTGGAGGTGACCGATACCGATGGTAAGTCCAATGTAAAAGCGAAGTTTTTAAATGCCGGAGTACTTTCCTCCAAGAAAGGGGTTAACCTTCCCGAAACCAGGATCAGCTCGCCCAGCCTTACTGCTAAAGACAAGGAAGACCTGGCATTTGCCTTAAAAATGGAGGTGGAATGGATAGGCCTTTCCTTTGTCAGGAATCCCAGGGACATCATTGAACTCAAACACATCATCCAAAAGGAAGGTAAATCCGCCAGGGTAATTGCCAAGATCGAGAAACCGGAGGCAGTGGAAACCATTGATGAGATCATTGAGGAATCAGATGGCATCATGGTGGCCCGGGGGGACCTGGGAGTAGAGATACCCATGGAAAAAGTACCTCTGCTGCAAAAAGAAATTGTGGTAAAGTGTATGCGATCCGCCAAACCGGTGATCATTGCCACCCAGATGATGGAAAGCATGATCACCAACATCAGCCCCACCCGGGCAGAAGTAACCGATGTAGCCAATGCAGTACTGGATGGGGCCGACGCAGTCATGTTAAGTGCTGAGACCTCCGTAGGAAAATACCCGGTGAAAGTGATAGAGGCCATGAGCAAGATCATTATGCAAATTGAAGAATCCGAGATCATTTACAACCGGGAGTACCCTCCCAGCTTGAACGAGGACCGCTTTATTTCAGACTCCATCTGTTTCAACGCTTGCCGGCTTTCGCAGCGGGTAGACTCCAAAGCCATAGTCACCATGACCCATTCCGGCTATACCGCAGCCAAAATTTCAAGTTTCAGGCCAAGGGCTGGTATTTTTGCCTTTACCGGCAACCATTCCCTCTTGAACAAGCTCAGCCTGGTATGGGGGGTAGAAGGATTTTACTACGATAAATATGTAAGTACCGACCACACTATTGCCGATATTAAATTCATTCTGAAAAAGGAGAATATATTACAGGAAAAAGACCTGATTATTAACATTGCCAGCATGCCTATTAATGAAAAAGGCCAATCCAATATGCTTAAACTTAGCTATGTGGAATAATCGTCGCCGAAAATCATTAGAAAACCAATAAAATACATTGGAAAGCCTTGCATTTATTGGCTTTTTGCCTTATTTTACTAATGTCAACTTTAAGCACCCTATATAAAAAAATGAGAAATGATTAGGTTTATTAAAGATAGTTTAATTATATTGGGAAATATTAACAATTAAGCTTTAAAGTGATGATAGAAATTAAACAAGTCCCCGCTACAAACATTTCAAAAATAATAGTTCTTACATTATTATTAATATTTTCCAATTTCAATTATGGACAAAACTATATTGAAAATAAGGGTTGGATAAAAGTAATTGATCCAGCATATAATGCCACCCCAGAAGGGGAAGGGTATACTAATAATAGCGCCTTTAATGATTTATTGAGTCAATTTAATGTAGTAACTTATAAACAAGCGCTTCCATTTGCAAAAAATCCTGAGTTACTAAAATACCATGAAATGGAATGCAATTGTGATTTAGATGATTTAATTGCTAATTTTTCTACTAATATGCAAGAAGGTCTTGTTGATTTTGCTAAAGATCAGGAAGTTGATTCAATTGCAGTATATGATCCTATAGATTATATGTGGTGGTTGCAGAAAAATGATTCTACAAAAAGATGGTTATGGTATCTCGAAATGATAGAAGCTGATAAAGCGTGGGATATAACTACTGGTGATTCAAACGTAACCACAGCAGTTTTTGACTACGATTTAAATGGTACACACCCTGATATTCAACCTGAATTATTGTTGCCTTATGATCCGTATGACACAGCACTAAGATTTGATGATTGTTATACTTATCATGGACATGGAACTATGGTTGCCAGTTTTGTGTCAGCAGAAACTGCAGAACAAGGGTCTGTCTATGACCCTACAACACAATTAGCTAGTATTGGATTTAATACTAAACTTTATTTTTATGATAGCGGAAGACGATCAGGTTCAGTTAATTTATCACGGAATTACTTTCTTCAAAAAGTATTACATGCTTCTTCAGTTTTAGGAGTCAAGGCAATGGTTTCCTGTGCAGGTTCAGGACTCTACAGTTTTCCAAATAGTAGTTCGAGTGAGCCTCTTATTATAAAAGAAGTTTTAGATAATGGCACATCAATAATAGCGCCTGCTGGAAATGGTGTTAATGGTACTCGTAATAGTCAATATCCAAATGCGGGAAAGTCTAATCCCTTCTATCCTTTCCATCCATCCTATGATGATAGAATTATAGTGGTAACTAGTATAGGAAAAGACAATAAACATCATCAAATACATCCTCATACTAGCGTTGATAGAACTCATTCCCATTTTCCTGAAGTAGATGTGTGTGCCCCAGGTTATGATCTCATGGCTGCGACTTCTACTAATTGCGATACCACTAAATGGCCCTATTATGGATTTGCAGGAGGTACATCATATGCTTCCCCTATAGTAGCAGGAATTGTTTCATTAATGCATTCAATTAATCCGTGCTTAAGCACGGCTGATGCTAAAGCAATAATAAGAAGTACTACTGATACTGTTGCTGATGCAGCTAACTATACAGGGTTAATTGGTACAGGAAGAGTAAACGCATTTAAAGCAGTTCAAAAAGCGCAGTCAGCATATTCTTCTACTTTGGATTTATATATAAAAGACCGTTGGGATGATTATGGATTGTCTGGCGGTTATCACTGGCAAGCAAAACGGGATGATAGTCCTGACATCTGGTGTAGAAACCAACAAGATGGAATGACCAATCAAACCCATCAAGACCCTGAATATCAAAGTTCTTCGCCTGTATATGTTTATGTTAAAGTGAGAAATAAAAGTTGTGATACTTCGAGTTCCCAAGAAACATTACGCTTATACTGGACAAAAGCAGCAAGTTGGTCTTCCTGGCCTCAAAATTGGGAGGGTACAAGTCCACTTATAGGCAATGTAATAGATAGCATTATTGTACCTCCCCTTTTGCCAGGAAAAGATACTGTTCTTGAATTTACATGGAACATCTTAAATCCCTATATCTATGCTAATTGGTCGACGTGTTTACTCGCCCGTATAGAAGGTTCAACCATAGACCCCATTACCGTTTATCCGGGCCGCATTGACGATGATGTATATTTCAATAACAACATTGCCATGAAGAACCTGACCATCCTGGATAGCATTAATGGAATTGTTCCACCTTTTATAAATGGAGAATTATATCCAGTTGGTAGATATATGTTTGTCGGAAATGTAAGTAATGAACCTACCCATTTTGATTTGGAATTTACTGAATATACCGAAAATGCAAATGGAAACTCCCTGGTAGATGAAGCGGAATTAAAAATTAAAACTGATCAGACAGGTTGGGATATTCTTACTCCTTATGTAGAACAAACCGAAGGAATAGGTATCTACGGGGAAGAAGACTATACTTACATAATAACCGCTAATGATATTGATCTTTTAGAGGTAGAATTTCCTGCAAATACCAGAGTGCCTATTTATGTAGGATTTAATTTTTTGGTAGACGAAGCGGAAAGCAATAGTTACTCATATCACGTGCAACAAAGGTTAAGCGCTACGGGAGACCTGTTGGGAGGTGAATACTTTGAGATCAATAGAAAGGAAAGAAACCCATTTTATGCAGATGCAGGTGCTGATCAAACTATTCAATATGGTAATTCTGCGAATCTTAATGCAACTGTAATTTCAGAACCTGCTATATATAGATGGTATGATGAAGATGGGGTTTTTATAGAAGAAAATAGCTCAATAACGGTAACCCCTGAAGAAACCTCAACGTATAAATTAGAGGTTACTTCTACAACTGATGGATACATTGACAATGATGAAGTTGAAGTTAGGGTCATTCATAACTGGATCAATAGCATAAGTCCAAACCCTGCAACAAGTAACGTCATGGTTGACTATACTATAAATGCAGCATCCTCAGCTTCAATTATGTTACTAAATAGCAGTGCAACTTATCAGCAATCTTTTACCGTCCCTCCTGCAGATGGCAATCTCAATATTAACTTAACAGGTGTTACATCAGGCTCCTACTCTGTTATTTTAATTATTGATGGAGTGGCGGAAGACTCTAAAACCTTAATTATTCAATAAAACTAATTGTTATGAAAAAGTTTATTTTATATTTATCTCTCTTTTACACCCCGATAATTGTTGTTCAAGCCCAGTATCAATCAATTTTTGGCGATCAACAAACAGTTTATCTTCATAATGCCCATATTCCCAATACGGGAAATCAAATTATTTGCACACCTGATAGTGTTTTTATTAGTTATGGTCAAGATACAACATTCTTCGGTAAAGTTTTCAAACCAATTAAAAATTCTCAAATGAAAGCTATTGCTTATGTATCGGAAGACACTACAACTGGAGAAATTTTTTGTAGAGGAGATCAATGGGATACAACCTTGAAAAAGGTTATGCAAATGAATTTAACTGCAAAAGATTCATTTGATTTAAGCTTTCTAGGCGTAGGAAAGGTAGCAGTAGATTCAATCTATTTTCAAGGAGGAAGAAAAATGATCCGTTTGGAATACACTGAGCGCATTACTGTAGATGTTAATCCTTATAGAACTGAGAATATACCTTATGTTATGATTGAAGGGGTTGGCGTTAATCTTTTTGGCCTCTATACAGATTATAATACAAGTTACATTCTAAAAAAACAATTTCATAATGGGAAACTGGCGTTTTATAATTTGGCTGATAGCAGTGTTTTTTGTGATAGATTAACTGGTATAAAGTCACGGCAGCTTGAAAATATAGAGATAGGTCTATATCCTAATCCCGTCTCAAATCGATTATACATAAAAACTGATAAAGTAAATATAGAACGAATGGAAATTTTGAATCTAGAAGGCAAGGTATTATTAGATCAAGCTTTTTTAAATTCTATTGATGTTAGCAGTTTTGATACGGGAATTTATTTATTGAAATTATACCACCAGGGTAGGGTGATCAATAAAAAGTTTCAGCTCAGATAATTTAATTTTTTGTAAGTACTTCCATTATGGGGCTGCTTTATATCTAAAATTTAGACCTGTTGAGAAAAGGGGGTGCTTACAACTTCCTAAAATATCAGGGGATTTAGGGCATAATAATGAGGCGTAGGGATTTAAAAAATTGCCTTACTTTAGCGCCTCAATTTCAAGCTGTTTCGAATGTCTCTCAATATAGATCTACTCAGGAAAATTTGTGAAACTCCCGGTGCTCCCGGTTACGAGCAACGCATCCGCGAATTTGTGATCAAAGAAGTTACCCCCCTGGTTGATGAAGTGAAGATCAACAACATGGGCAATGTGTATGCCATCAAAAAAGGGAAAGAGAACAAACGGGTGATGGTAGGCGCACACATGGATGAAATTGGCTTCATCGTAACCCACATAGATGAAAACGGCTTTGTGCGCTTCCACACCCTGGGAGGATTTGATCCCAAAACCCTTACCGCCCAGCGGGTGATCATTCACGGTAAAAAGGATGTAATTGGAGTCATGGGCAGTAAACCCATCCACGTGATGACATCAGAAGAAAAGAGCAAAAACCCCAAAACCACTGATTATTTCATCGATCTGGGCATGTCTAAAAAGGATGTGGAAAAGGTGGTGGAAATTGGCAATCCCATTACCCGCTACAGTGAATTGATGGAGCTTGGGGACTGCGTGAATTGCAAATCCATCGACAACCGCGTATCGGTATTTGTGTTGATAGAAACCTTGCGCCAATTGAAAGATACCGAAGTACCTTTCGATATTTACGGGGTGTTTACG
>CAZBIF010000011.1:0-3781 GCA_964492055.1 uncultured Flavobacteriales bacterium | reverse complement strand
ATCCGCGGGGCAAATGTTTCGGCTATGGATATTCAACCTGATTTTGGTTTTGGCCTGGATACCACCATCGCCTATGATCTGCCGGGGGCGCAGAACCACGAGAAGATCACCCATTTAGGGGAAGGGGCTGCCATTAAGATTATGGATGCTTCGGCTATATGCGATTACCGTATGGTGGCCTATATGAAAGAAACCGCGAAAAAGGCAAAGATCAAATGGCAGCCGGAAATCCTGACCGCCGGAGGAACCGATACTGCCGGCATTCAACGCATGAATGATGGAGGTTCTATTTCAGGGGCAATTTCCATCCCCACCCGCCACCTGCACCAGGTAATTGAAATGGCGCATAGGAAGGATATTGAAGCTGCCATTGACTTACTGAAAGCCTGCCTGAAAGGTTTGAAAAAATACGACTGGGATTTTAAGTAAACTCTGCTCCACGGAATTGCTTGAGAAATTCCTTATCGTTTTCGGAATACAAGCGCAGGTCGTTTACATTGAACTTGAGCTGGGCGATGCGCTCCACCCCCATACCGAAAGCAAAGCCACTGTATTTTTTACTGTCAATGCCGCAGTTCTCCAGTACATTGGGATCCACCATGCCGCAACCCAGGATTTCCAGAAAACCGGAATACTTGCACACATTGCATCCTTTGCCGGAACAAATACTGCAGGAAACATCTACTTCAGCACTAGGCTCAGTAAATGGGAAATAGGAAGGCCGCAAGCGAATTTCCGTTTCTTCACCAAACATTTCCTTGGCAAAATAGAGCAAGGTCTGCTTGAGTTCTGCAAAAGAAACCTTCTCATCGATATATAAGCCTTCCACCTGATGGAAAAAACAATGGGCCCTGGCTGAAATGGCTTCATTGCGGTACACCCTGCCCGGGGAAATGGTGCGGATGGGAGGTTCCCCGGATTCCATCACCCTAACCTGCACGGAAGAAGTGTGGGTGCGCAGGGCCATTTGCTGGTCTTCCCCCAGGAAAAAAGTATCCTGCATATCCCTGGCCGGATGTTCAGGGGGAAAATTAAGGGCGGTAAAATTGTGCCAGTCATCTTCTATTTCCGGGCCTTCGGAAATATCATAGCCAATGCGGCCAAAGATGTCGATGATCTGATCCAGTACCATGGAAAGGGGATGGGCACTGCCCGGCTCCACCGTGGCCGGAGGACGGCTCACGTCCGGCTTTTCCCCGGCGGTGGAGCTGCTTTCTTCATCCACTTTAGCCTGGGCATCATTTTTCAATTGGTTCAGCAGCTGTCCGAATTCCTTTTTTTGTTCATTAGGTACAGACTTGAACTCAGCAAAAAGTTTTTTCAATTCCCCTTTGCTGCCCAGCATGCGGATCCTGAAACGTTCCAGTTCCCCGGCATCCTTAGTATGAAAGGAAGCCACTTCTGTCAGCATATTTTTGGCGCGATCCAGGATCATTTCATCACCTCCATCTCCAGAATAAATACATCTTGCCCCGGCCTGTCGGCTTTACCGGTTTCTACCGCCACAATTTTATCAACTACTTCCATTCCGGATACTACCTCCCCGAAAACGGTATATTGACCGTCCAGGTGAGGGGTACCGCCAACGGTTTCATACAATTTCTTTTGCTCTTCAGTATAGGGTTCTCTCCGAGTTTCTTCGAAACGAGGCATGTATTGCTGTGGGTATTGCCGCCCCACGACTATATAAAACTGAGAGCCGGAGCTTTCCCTTTCGGGGTTGACATTATCCCCTTGCCGGGCCGCTGCCAGGGCTCCCTTTTTATGAATGAACTGATTGTCGATCTCTGCCGGCAAGGTATAACCCGGACCACCGCTGCCCATCATTCCTTCACCTCCCCCGCGGGATTGCGGATCTCCTCCCTGGATCATAAAATCCCTGATAACCCGGTGAAATAGGGTGCTGTCGTAAAAATCCTGCTGCGCCAGTTTCAAAAAATTGCTCCGGTGTTGAGGGGTCTCTTTATATAATTTTACCGTTATATCGCCCATACTGGTCTTAATGAGTACCTTATCCTGGGCATGTACTGAAAAAAAACAGCATAGAATCAGTAGGGAGCTAAAAAAAATCTTGTTCAAAATATAGTTATGTTTGTATTTGCTGAAGAATGATGGGCAAAAATATGAAAAATAAGACCCTTTTAATCCTGTTGGGATGGCTGGCATTTACTGCCTGCAAAAAAGAAAAGTCCCCTACGCTGGAGGTAACCGTAGTCAATAGTGCCAATAATCCTGCACGGGGCGTCTGGGTGAGAACGCAGGTGGATGGTGCAGTTTTCGGGGTAGTGGATCCCCGGGTGGTGGACTCTGCCAGATCAGACCTGTTTGGAAAAGTATTTTTTGAGTTTAAAAATACTGCCCTGGTAGAAGTGGAAGCTTATAGTCCCCAGACACAGGAAGTTTTCGATTCCCTGAGCGTGCTCCTGGAAACCAAAAGGTTACGCCCTAATGAGGAAAACCAGTATGATCGTACCCTGCGGGTTCCTTAAAAGTTTCCCGGTATTCCACAATGGCTTCTTTCAGTAGCTGTTCCTGATCTACGGGATTGAGATTGGGGAGCTTTTCGGTACTTTCCCAATGTGGCCAGCCGTCACGGTCACGGCCTGAAAAAGAGTAATATCCATAAGGTTCCAGTACTGCACAAATGCCCACATGCAACACCTCCAGTTTCTGGTCTTTGCTGAGTTTCTCTTTCTTAAGCCCCACTTCCTGCAAACCAATAATGAAAAGCAGGGCAGTCACGTCCACCTCCTGTTGAAAACGCACTTGCATTTCCCGGCGCAGGGCATCCCATTTTTTTTGCATTTCTATCTCCACGAAGCCCAAAATTAATAATAGATTAGCGCCCCGAAATGCACAAATTAGACATGGTATTGATGATCCCCATATTGTGGGGGGCTTTCATCGGATTCCGCAAAGGGCTTATCCTGCAACTGGCATCGGTGGCCGCTTTGATCCTGGGGGTTTATGGCGCCACGCATTTTTCTTCTTTCACCGCAGGAAAACTTACTCAATACATTGATATCACACAGGAGTGGATAGGCATCATCGCTTTCATGCTGACTTTCATCGGGATCATCATCGGGGTATATGCCTGGGGAAAGTTATTAGACAAAACCCTGAAAATGGCAGCCCTGGGTATTTTCATCCGGCTTGGTGGGCTACTATTTGGGGTGCTGAAGTACCTCTTGATCCTCTGTGTGCTGATCTATCTTTTTGAAACCGTAAACCTGCATTTTCAAATCGTGGAAAACCCCTTACAGGAAAAATCAGTCATCTACCGCTACATCGCTACCTACAGTGAGCCGGTATACGATTTCCTGGAAAAACGACTGATGGATACTAACCTTTGATGGCTTTGATGCCGGGTAATTCTTTTCCTTCCAGGAATTCAAGCAGTGCCCCGCCTCCGGTGGAAATATAGCTCACTTTATCTTCCAGGCCGAATTTTTTGATGGCCGCAGCGGAATCTCCCCCACCAATCAGCGAATAGGCCCCTTTTGAAGTGGCATCTGCCACTGCCTCGGCCACTTTTTTAGTGCCTTTGGAAAAGTTATCCATTTCAAAAACCCCCATGGGCCCGTTCCATAGAATGGTTTTGGACTGCCGGATCACCTCGCTGAACTTTTCAACGGCCTCCGGGCCGATATCCAGTCCCATGTACCCATCCGCGATATTGTGATTATCCGCCACCTGAGTGTGGGCTTCGTTATCGAATTTATCGGCCACCACCGAATCCTGGGGCAGGTGAAGCTCCACGCCTTTGGCTTTGGCTTTTTGC
>CAZBIF010000010.1:21857-29307 GCA_964492055.1 uncultured Flavobacteriales bacterium | reverse complement strand
CTTCTTGATGCATTCCCTCTTCGTTTATGATATGGTTTCGTCGGCGTTTCTAACTTTCACTTGGTAATACACATTGGCCTGCGTACCTACCTCTTCGATCACCCGGTAAGCCCTGGTACTGCGTGCTTTCTTAAGTACCGCACTTCCGCGGTCATTGTAATCACCAAAAATTATAGCGTTGGTAGGACAGGCTGAAGCACAAGCGGTTTCAATATCCCCATCCTTTACCGGACGGCCTTCCTTCTTGGCTTCCAGTTTACCTACTGAATACGCTGCATGCAAAGGCTGCATTTTTCCATTACCCCTCTCGCTCGCACCGTCACATCCGGGTTCAATACCATTCTGCCCAGGTTGTCCTGTGCAGGGTTGATATTCTCAAACTTATCGTAATTCTGATAACTGAACCAGTTGAACCTTCTCACTTTATAGGGACAGTTATTGGCGCAATATCTGGTTCCTATACAGCGGTTGTAGGTCATTTGGTTGATGCCTTCATTACTGTGTGTAGTGGCAGCTACCGGACAAACCGTTTCGCAGGGTGCATGATTACAATGCTGGCACATCATCGGTTGATGAACCACTTTGGGATTTTCTTCAGCTATTTCAAGAGCTGTATAACTTCTCTCGTCTTCGTCTTTGTATTCTTCTTCCGAACTAAAGTACCTGTCGATCCTGATCCAGTGCATTTCGCGCGAACGACGAACTTCATCTTTACCCACTACCGGTACATTGTTCTCCGAATTACAGGAAGTAACGCAGGAACCACAGCCGATACAGGCGTTCAGGTCCACGCTCATGCCCC
Source organism: uncultured Flavobacteriales bacterium (assembly GCA_964492055.1). Classification (GTDB taxonomy): domain Bacteria; phylum Bacteroidota; class Bacteroidia; order Flavobacteriales_E; family Vicingaceae; genus CAZBIF01. Next base: position 28,505 of record CAZBIF010000010.1, on the reverse strand, counting down.
AGTGATGACCGGCCGTAGCTACCGGATGATCCGCCCAAAGGTCAACTTTATTGACGCTTTTTATCCCATCGTGGGTGAAAAGCAAATGGTCGGGGTTGTAGTCATCTTTATCCCCTTCCTTATAAACAGGCCAGGTAGTTTCACGAACCACAGAATCCCGGCCCATAATGGTCTGATGGGTCTGGGTAGTAGCTACCGGATAATCATCCCCGTTTTCCTCAAAAGCAATCTGCGCGGTATAATTGGAAAAATTGCCATTGTTCAGGGCCATTGCAGGAAACACATTAAATCCGATGATCTCGTGTTCTTTGCCAATGGTTTGGCCATAACCTACTGCTACCCCTAAGGTTTTTCTAGCCTGTCCGGGTTGAGCGATCACCGGTACTTTCTCATAAGTAACCCCATTAATGGTGATCTTAACGGTATTGGCATCTTTCTGCTCCCCGTAGCTGGTCGCAAAGCCGAGTTCCCGGGCATCGGTGGGGTTCATGGTAATGTAATTGTCCCAGGTGATCTTGGAAATGGGATCCGGTAATTCCTGTAACCAGGGGTTGTGGGCCTGCCGGCCGTCACCCATAGCCACTTTTTGATAAAATTCAAGTTCCCACTCGCCGGTTTCTTCAGTGCGGTCAAAATCCCCGCTGCCTGCCTCGGTATAGGCTAAGCCTGAAGCAGAAGCGGCTGTGATGGCAGCTGCTGAATCGGCTTGCTTTATACTGCCGCCTTTGTAAGTGTGAAAGCCTTTTTCCAGGGTTGAGTTCCAGAACTCATTATAAACTGCTCCGGTACCTTCCCCTGAATTTTCTTCCCAGTTTTTCTTCATGTAATCGTAGAAGCTCTTCTCCTCCCCCATCCAGGCGAGCAGGCAATCCTGAAATTGCCAGGTATCGAAAAGTGGGGTAATGGCAGGCTGGGCAATAGCGTAATGATCTTTTTTGGGATTGTGGTCGCACCAGGATTCCAGGTAATGGGATTCGGCTGCTACAAATTTGGAATTTGCCGCAGTAGCATTGGGTCGCTGGGCAAAAGTCACCACGTTTTTCACCTTGCCCATAGCTTCGCTAAAATTCAGGGCTGCCGGCATGGAATATACCGGATCTGCACCACACACTATAAGTGTATCTACTGAGCCATTGGCCATTTCCTTCACCAAAGCGGCTACTTCCGAATCAATGGCTTTTTTCAGCATAAGCGGCTCGTCGGGCTTTATGGTCTTGCCAAAATTGCCCAGCGCCTGATTGATCTGATTGGCCAGCATACAAGCTTGCCGGTTAGAGGGAGAGGCAAATACTACTGACTTACCGCGATTGGCTTTCAGATGGTCAGCAGCAGCTTTAATTTTATCTTCATAAGGGGTGTTACCGTTTCCTCCTCCCTGTATATGGCCAAGTAAGGAACGCAATACAGCGACTTGCTCAGAGGGTTTGATAGGCACCCGGACATCGGCATTGGAACCGGAGAGTGACAACACAGTTTCAAACTGATAATGCTTTGACATCCAATCTTTCTCTGGGTTTCGTCCCTTGCCGTATTGCTTCATCAAGGCAATACCATCGGGATAGGAAGACAGGAAGTCAACCCCTACCGCAACTATTGAACGGGCCTTGCTGATATCATGAGAGGGCAGCATGCGCTTGCCGAAATTCTTTTCATTAGCCTCCAATGCCCCGCTAAAGGAAACGGCATCATAATACACATGTTTAACATCTCCTCCGCGCTTGGAAGAAAATTCATTGATCAATCTCAATGTAGAGGGGCTGCTGATGGAGTTGGTCAGGATCCTTACACTGCCTCCGGCCGCTATAGCATCCTTTACCTGTGCATTGAATGACTGCCAGTTGGTTGGTGCACCGTCGATCAGGGGAGCTTTTAAGCGATTGTTATCATACAGGGATAAAACGGAGGAATTTACGCGGGCATTAACGCCGCCTTCCGTAAAGGGGGATTTTTTATTCCCTTCGATCTTGATCGGACGACCTTCCCTGGTTTTTACCAGTATGTCGCAATAGTCAAATCCATCGCTAAAAACCGTAGCATAATAAGCAGCTACGCCGGGATTCACCTTATCGGACTTCATGACGTAAGGAATCACGCGGTTAACCGGTGTTTCGCAGGCGGCAAGGGAAGCTGCTGTAACGCCAAACCCCAGGTATTTCAGAAAATCCCGTCGGGAAGTTTTGGAATCTTCTAATAAGTTGGAATCACCTAAAAAATCTTCTACCGGCAGGTATTCACTAAATTCTTTGTGCTTAGCTTTCTTGAAGTCAGCAGCCTCCTGCAGTTCTTCAATACCTTTCCAATATTTTGTTTTATTTGACATAAGCTAGTCCTACTGCTATACTGTATTAATAATGACACTTGGCACATTCAGTACCGCCTAATTCTTCCACTGTTATCGTTCCGTCTTCCAGATATTCCTTCTTCAATTCTTCCGGCAAACGCGCATGAATTTCATCGTAGTATCCATTGTCATCCATTTGCACTTTGGTTTCGCGGTGGCAATTGATACACCAGCCCATGGTTAGGGGAGCATGCTGCTTGCCCACCGTATAGGTCTCTACCGGGCCATGGCATTTTTGACAGGCAATTTTACCTATCGTTACGTGCTGGGAATGATTGAAATAAGCATGGTCAGGCAGGTTATGTACCTTCACCCATTTGATGGGTTTCTGATTATTGCCGTAGGTTTTAGTAACCGGATCAAAATCCAGGGCCTCATAAATTTTAGCGATCTCCTCCTTACCGTGTTCAGGCCCTTCCTGAATGTAGGTATGGCAGTTCATACACAGGTTGGCCGGGGGAATGCCTGCTGATTTACTATAGGCAGCCGTGTTATGACAATAATTACAGTCGATTCCGTTTTCTCCAGCATGTAATTTGTGGGAGAACTTAATGGGTTGTTCCGGTTCATACCCTTCATATACCCCTATTCCCAGAGCGGCATCCCAACCTTGTTTTGCAATAACCACAATAACAATAAGGCCCAGAATCACCACAATTCGCTTGTTTCTTCCCCCCCAGTTTAAAAGGCCTTGCCACAAACTGCTATGCTCAGGGGCAAGCTCCCCTTTTCTGGTAGCTTCCGCAAGTTGTAGGGAGTGTTGCACACTTCGCAATACTGCGATCACGATCAACAACACTACGATAATGACAAAGATCAATAGCATGTTGCCATCACCGGCATCGGTTTCTTCCCCCTCTATGGCCTCTGCTTCAGCAGCCACATTATTTGCAGCAGGGGCCGCTTCACTATATACTTTTATATAGTTGAGAATGGCATCAATATCTTCATTCGTAACTGGCTGGGCGGGCATCAATACTTTATTGTATTGCTCATATATTGCGATGGCTTGCTCATCTCCGGCGCTGATCAGCTCCTGGGAATTCTTGATCCATTTATACAACCACTCCCTTTCGTACTTATCCTGCACACCGGCCAGCCCGGGCCCTACCAGTTGATTGGTGCCGGGGCTATGGCAGGAAGCACAATAGCTTTTGAAGAGCTTCTCGCCCTCTTCAGCCTGTGCAACAGCTGCCGATACAAAACTTAAATACAGGAACAGGGAAAGGATAGAAGGTAGGAAATATTTAAATTTCGTCTCGGATAATAAATTCATACTTAGTCAGTTAACGCTTCCCTTATGAAATAAAAATGTGTCTAAATCTTTTTAAACGGGCACAAAGTTAATACGCAACTGTGATTTTGTTTATTTATTAAGCTAAAATTAAGAAGGCACCTCCCAATTTAGAATGGTTCTAAATAAGTTTCGGCCTTTAAGGCATAAGGTTTTCAGCCAATTGGAAATAATTCCCTCTTTGGCATGATCTTGTTTATTTTTGCCCTGATGAAGAAACTGACAGGTTTGTTAATTGTATTATTCATCTGGGGGGTGCCACTGATCGCTCAGACTGATACTTTATTAAAAGATGATCTTCCCCAGGTAATCCCTGCGGAAACGAAGAAAGAAATAAAAACCTACAATCAGATACTGGCCACTTTTGAGCAAAAAATGGCTAAAGCCAAACCTGGCAAACTCGAAGTGACTGTAGATCCCCGGCTGGAAACCCTGGCCGGTTCATATGCGGAGTTCAAAAAAATGTACGGTTATAAGGTACAGTTATTTTCAGGCAGGTCCCGTACACAGGCAGCCACCCTTAAAGCAGATTTTTTAGCCAAGTATCCCGAGGAACATGCGACCATTATATACCAACAACCCAATTTCAAATTGAGGGTAGGAAATTACATCGATCGCTTGCAGGCCCATAAATTTCTGCACCTCTATAAAATTGATTTCCCCTCCGCCTTTCTGGTACAGGATGAGATTGAGTACCTGATAGAAGAAGAAGATTAAATTAACTTTCACGAAAAAAAAGATATCCCGAATTTTGCAGTGCCAAAAACCAAGGTTAGGTTAACTGTGAAGAGGAAGGAAACCTTCTTCTTTAATATGGCCCCGTAGTTCAATGGATAGAATATCCCGATAATAAATGGCCTCTTAGTTCAATGGATATCCCGATTTTGAATGGCTCCGTAGTTCAATGGATAGAATAGAAGTTTCCTAAACTCTAGATCCAGGTTCGATCCCTGGAGAGGCTACTAATCGGGATTAATTTTTGATGCAGGTTCCCTGCCCGTCCGGCAGGCGGGGATTCCTGTCGGGGCTACTTTCCAAATTTGAAAGATGAAAGTAGAAATCGGAAAAGGCGGTTTTTTTGAAATTGGAAGATAGTTAGGGAAAAATGCAATTTTCATATTGAATCATTTACCTATTTATACATTGATCCATTGGCACATTGATCCATTGTTACATTGTTACATTGGTACATTGTTACATTGGCACATTGGCACATTGGCACATTGGCACATTGGCACATTGATCCATTGGCACATTGATCCATTGTTACATTGTTACATTGGTACATTGCTACATTATCACATTGATCCATTGATCCATTGATCAAATTCTTTTAACCAATTCTACATAGAGTCTGGTCAAATCCTTTTCCGCCCTTCCTGCCACTTCTAGAATGTCTGCTATGGAAACGGGATGCAGGTTATCCGGATCGCATTCGTCGGTTAGTACAGAAACAGCCACACAAGGCAGTCCCATGTGATTGGCCACAATTACTTCCGGGGCGGTGGACATCCCAATGGCATCCGAACCAATTTTCCGTAGGTAGCGATACTCCGCCCGGGTTTCCAGATTAGGCCCCGCCACCGGGGTGTATACGCCTTCATGAAGGGTTATCTGAAGTTCATTGGAAATTTTACGCAGCAGATCATTCATTGCCGGATCATACGGGGCGCTCATATCGGGGAAACGTGGCCCCAGTTCATCCAGGTTTTTTCCCCTCAACGGATTATCGGGGATCATATTGATGTGATCCGTGATCAGCATCAACTCTCCTTTTTTAAAGTCAGGGTTCACGGTTCCGGCCGCATTGGAGATCAGTAGTTTCTTTATTCCCAGCTGCTGCATCACCCGTACAGGAAAGGTAATCTCTGCCCCCGAATAGCCTTCGTAATAGTGGAAGCGTCCTTGCATGGCCAGCACTTGTTTACCACTTAATTTGCCGAAAATCAATTTACCGGAATGTGATTCCACGGTACTCACCGGAAAATGCGGAATTTGATCGTACGGTATAGTGATCTCTGCTTCTATCTGATCTGCCAGCCTGCCCAGGCCGGTACCTAATATTATGCCCACATAGGGGGAACCAACCCCCTGACTTTTAATGTAGTCTTTCGCCTGATTTATTTCTTGCATCATAAGAACTGCTTGTATATCATACCGCTTTTTTGAAGGTCTGCAAAAGTATCTATATCTACCAATTCCTCCATCACTTTTACTGACAATCCAAGCTTCATGGCCTGTTGCATGGTGGCGGAAAAAACCTTCGCGCTGCTCCATTCAATATCGCTGAATAAGGGGGGGTACAACCTTTTCATTCCAAGTAAATAATACCCTCCATCATTGGCAGGCCCAATGACCAGATCCTTTTCCCTCAAACAGGAATATGCTTCTTCGATAATATCTTCACGCAGGTCAAAACAATCGCAGCCTATGATCAAAGTAGGCTGTTCATTTTTCCCTGCAAATACTTCAGCAAAAGCCTTTTCCATACGAAGCCCGAGATCTCCTTTTGTTTGCTTGCGCTTTACGAACTGTGCTCCACTCCACTCATCCTCTTCCACCTTGTCCCCATAATACAAGAAGCGGTTTGCCTTTACGCCCAGGGTAAATTTTCTGGTTTTTTCCACTAAGTCCCGATATACTCTAAGGGCGGCATCCTCACCGATGGTTTTGGCCAGGCGACTTTTAACTTTTCCCCGTACCGGGTTTTTCATAAATATGATCAGACTCCTGTCCATCAAGCAACTGTCCCCTGGCAACTGGACCCGGCTCCGGCTGTACATCCGTAGCAATGCTGATTAACCAGAATGGCACGGTTTTTCAATTCACTCAGGTTAAAACGATCGAGGTGATTGGCTTGGCTATTGACTTTCATTCCCAGCATCTGATTGAAGTCGCAATCATATAAATACCCATCCCAGTCAACCGATATGGTGTTGCGGCACATCACCCCTTCCACCGCCGCCGGATTGAAAGCGCTTACCAGTTTTTCCATGTATTCCTCATAATTTCC
>CAZBIF010000010.1:7471-21847 GCA_964492055.1 uncultured Flavobacteriales bacterium | reverse complement strand
GGCCAGCAGGTATTCCAGAAAACGGCTGATGGGTAAATTGGTGATAGTGAATAGTTGGTTGAATTCAATTTGATGATCCCGTAACAAGTTTCTTTTGAATTCTTCCTGTAGTTGCTCCTGATTGCCCGGCAAAAAAGCACCTGCCGGATTATAGACCAGGTCGAGGTACAAGCCGGTGCCTTCCCTGCCATAGCCAATGGCATTCAGTTTTTGCAGAGCTTCAATGGATTTTTGAAATACGCCTTTGCCCCTTTGGGCATCCGTTTTTCCGGCCTGATAGTATGGCAGTGATGATACCACCCTTATCCCATGCTGCTTAAAAAATTGAGGAAGATTGAAATACTTTTTATTTGCCGAAAATATCGTGAGGTTGGAACGGACAATTATCTTGGCTACCCCCGTCTTTTTCGTCTCTTCAACAAACCATCTGAAGTGGGGATTCATTTCCGGTGCCCCCCCAGTGATATCAAGTGTGGAAATAGAACTGTTCCTTAAAATATCCAGGCATTTTTGCAAGTGGCCCTTACTCATCACCTCCTTGCGGTCAGGGCCGGCATCTACGTGACAATGCTTGCATACCTGGTTGCACATGTAACCCACATTCAACTGAAATACTTCAATCTCCTTGGGTTTTAAAGGAAACCTGTCCAGATCCCTTAACTGCTCCTGAAACCTGGGCAACTCCCCCCGGAAAGGGGCATTGTTTAACACCTTTAATTGATACTGGCGGTCGGCTAATTGTTCCCCCCGAAATTTCAGCGATTTGATCATTCCCTACATGGACAGTTTTTTGGCTTTATTCATCATTTGTACCCCGTGCACCAGGGAGGCGCCGCCGCGAATGGCCCCGGCCACGTGTACGGCTTCCATCATCATGGCTTCATTACAACCTTTTTGCATGGCATCTTCCGTGTATGCATCAATGCAATAAGGACATTGTACGGCATGGGAAACGGCCAGTGCGATAAGCGATTTTTCGCGCTCTGTCAGGGCCCCTGCCTTAAATACTTCTCCATACCAGTCGAAAAATTTGGCAGCCAGTTTCGGTTCAAAGTCAGCAATATCACCGAATTTTTTTAAATCCTTGGGATTATAGTAAGTGTTATCCATTAGAATTCCTCTTTGTTTACAAATTAAAAATCCTCCAAATTAGGATTCTTTTCCCGGATAAAAATAAATAAGAGAAGGCAGGTTTATACCAAATAAAAACCCCAGCTTCCTTTTTGAAAACAGGGTTAACCATTTGCTGTAGTTGCTCCCTGCCTGGCGTCTTGGCTTGCCACGAATCCTGGTCGGGGCAGGCTGAAAAGAACTTCTCGCCCTCACTCCATATACCCAACAAAAAACCCTGCTTCCTTTTTGAAAACAGGGTTGGGATTCAATGTTGTTGCCCGACTAGGGGTCGAACCTAGACTCTTCTGAACCAAAATCAGACGTGTTGCCAGTTACACCATCGGGCAGTATCCCAAAAATGGGAGGGCAAAAGTATGCAATTTTAAAAAATGAAATTACAAATTCTTAACAAAATTGCGGAAAACCCCTCCCGATATATCAATCCTTTATCTCTAAATTCGCGCCTTAGTCTTATAACCAACTCATATCATGACTGATTTTAGAAAGTTAAACCTGACTTTCGGCTGGCTCACCTGGTTGATCGCTACCGTAGTTTACATGATGTCCATAGAACCAACCACTAGTTTCTGGGATTGCGGGGAATTTATTGCCACCGCTTACAAACTGGAAGTGGGCCACCCTCCCGGCGCCCCCTTGTTCATGATGCTGGCTCGCTTTTTTACTTTGTTTGCCGGTCCTGAAAATGCGGCTATGATGGTGAATGTATTGTCCGGACTGGCCAGTTCTTTTACTATCCTTTTTCTATTCTGGACCATCACCGCTTTCGGAAGAAAAATCGCCTTGAAGCAAGGGGAATTGAATGTAGGTTCTACCTGGGCAGTGATTGGAAGCGGCGTAGTAGGTGGCCTGGCCTACACCTTTTCGGATTCCTTTTGGTTCTCTGCGGTAGAAGGGGAAGTTTATGCCCTTTCCTCTCTTTTTACAGCCGTGGTTTTCTGGGCTATTTTGAAATGGGAAGGAGTGGCAGACAAGAGCCATAATCTCCGCTGGCTGGTTCTTATCGCTTATTTGATGGGACTTTCCATCGGGGTGCACTTGTTAAACTTACTTGCCGTACCTGCTATTGTACTCGTTTATTATTTCAGGAAATTCAAAACAACCCCTAAAGGTATCATCCTAGCCCTCATATTATCCGTTGGTATTTTAGGGGTAATTCAATATGGGATCATTCCTGGAGCAGTGATCATTGCCAGCAAGTTCGAATTGCTTTTTACCAATTCTTTCGGCCTGCCTTTTAATACCGGTTTTTTGATTTATATCGCATTACTCATTGGCCTTATCATCTTTGGACTCTATAAAACCCACGAAAAAAGAAAGGTGATTGCCAATACTGTAATCCTTTGCTTTGCTGCCATTTTACTGGGTTATTCTTCTTTTGCCGTGATCCTCATCCGTTCGAATGCCAATCCTCCCATGGATGAAAACAATCCGGAAAATGCCTTTACCCTGCTATCTTACCTGAATCGGGAACAATACGGTGACCGCCCCCTGTTTAACGGTCACTCTTTCAATACCCCACTTGATCCTCGTGAACCATACAAAGATGGTAAGCCGGTTTATTATCAGGATGAAGAAAGCGGGAAATACATCATTACAGATGACCGCAAAAATTCAGTACCCAACTACGACAAGCGTTTCCTCAGCATTTTCCCCCGCATGTGGAGCCAGGAGGGCAGGCACCGTTCCCATTACAAAAAATGGTCAGATTTTGAAGGCAAACCCATCCGTTATCAGGGTGCGGACGGACAAGTTAAAGTGATCAATAATCCTACCCTGGGTGAAAACCTGGCGTATCTTTTCAATTACCAACTTAACTGGATGTACTGGCGCTATTTCCTCTGGAATTTCGCCGGCAGGCAAAACGATATACAGGGCCATGGCAATGTGATCCACGGAAACTGGATCTCCGGGATAAAGTTCATTGACGAGATGCGCCTCGGCAACCAGGACAACTTACCGGAATTCATAACCGACAATCCCGCTAACAATAAATATTATATGCTTCCCCTCATACTTGGGATTTTGGGCCTCTTCTTCCAGTTCAGCAAGGATAAGAAAGACGGGGCGATCGTACTCCTCCTATTCTTTTTTACCGGAATTGCAATTGTACTGTATTTGAACCAATATCCATTGCAACCCCGGGAACGGGATTATGCCTATGCCGCCTCCTTTTATGCCTTTGCTATCTGGATCGGACTGGGGGTGTATGCCATTATTGATGCCTTAACAAAGAAATCCCCCACCCTGATCGCTTCTGTGGGCATTACTTTGGGATGCTTACTACTCGTACCGGGTATTATGGCCAAGGAAAACTGGGATGATCACAGCCGGGCCAAGCGCTACACGGGAAGGGATTATGCCAAGAATTACCTGGATTCCTGCGCTCCCAATTCTATTTTATTTACCAATGGGGATAACGATACTTTCCCCTTGTGGTATGTGCAGGAGGTGGAAGAATACCGTACCGATGTGCGGGTGATCAACCTCAGCCTCCTCAATACGGATTGGTACATCAACCAAATGCGCCTGAAAGCTTATGAGTCAGAACCTATACCCCTGACTTTACCTGAAAAAAAGATCCGGCAAGGTACCAACGATTATTTACCGGTATATGAAAGGCAGCAGATCAAGGGATATATTGATGTGGATGAACTGATACAGTTTATTAACAGCGACAATCCCCAGACTAAAATTCCGGTAGGCAATGGCCGAAAAATAGATTATGTGCCTACCAAGAAGCTGAAAATCTCCGTGGATAAAGAAAAGGTTTTGGCAAACGGAACAGTACCTCAAGACATGGCCGATCAGATTGTGGACGAGATCACCTGGACAATTAAGAAGAATTACTTATTCAAGAATGACCTGACCATTCTGGATATTCTGGCTACCAACGACTGGGAGAGACCAGTTTATTTTGCCAGTACTACCGGTCTGGACAGCTACATTGGCCTGGAGGATTATTTCCGGGCGGAGGGAATGACCTATCGCCTGGTTCCCATTAAAAAGACTGGTCCCAATGATGGTAATCCCGGTTTTGTAGATTCCGACATTTTATATGACCGCATGATGAATGATTTTCACTGGGGCGGAGTAGACAAATATGATGTATACATGGATGAAACCAACCGGCGCATGAATATGAGCCTGCGAATTACCTTCTCCCGCCTGGCGGATAAATTGATTGAAGAAAATGAGATTGAGAAAGCCAGGGAAGTTGTTGATCGTGCGTTCGAAGTGATGCCCGAGCACAATGTTCCTTATGATGTATTTGTGATGTATCTGGCAGAAAATTATTATGCCATAGGCGACTACAAAAAGGCCAATGCCCTGGTGGAAAGATTGGCTGATATTTATGAGAAAGAACTCATTTATTACCGAAGCCTGGAGCCAAAATACGCGCAAACCGTACAAAAAGATCAGCAACAGGCATTGGCTATCCTGAACCGTTTAATGGTGATTACTAATCAGTTGTATCCACAAAAAGAATTTGGACAGCAATTGAGGGAACGATTAAATCCGTATTTTGGCGGCGCAAACCAAAGAGGTGTAAACCAACAAAATAGATAAATTGGTTCATTAAAACCTGCTAACCTATGAAAACCCTGGAGAAAGGATTGCTCTTGATCGCCATGGCCTGCTTTGCTTTTAATTTGCAGGCTGGTTCCTCTGACAGCTTAAAGTTGATTGGCAAGTTGTTTAATAATGATCAGCAAGTAAAAAACGGCATCATTAAAATTTATCAGAAAAATAAGCTGATAAAAACCCTTGAGCTGGAACGCAAAAATTATTTTACCACAAATATTCCCCTCAATACTGTGGTAATGGTGGATATTTCCGCCCCGGATCTGCATACTAAACGTTTCGTGATGGATACCCATGTACCGGAAAATTTAACGCGCACCCCCTCCTATGAATTCGACATGGATATTTTCAGTCAGAAAGAGCTGGAAGGAGTAAATACTTCGATGCTTGATTTTCCGGCCGGTTTAGTGAGTTATAATCCAAAAAAGAAAGCATTTGAAAGAGATAAGGCATATACCAACCGCATGAAGAAACGGTATACCGAATTGCTGGAAGAGGCCATGATGTCTGAGCGGGCAACTATGGAGTAGGGGAATATGCTGCTTCGGATTTGGCTTGATTTTTCCTCTCCCTATCGCTAAAATTGCAAATCAAACCGAATCGTGGATATACAAAAAGTTTACATCATTGACGACGAAGAGCCCATTTGTTTGCTCTTGAGTTCCCTATTGAGAAAAGAGGGAATAGACACCGAGTACAGCACCCTCTTAAGCGGTTCCGTAAGCAAGGTGAAATCCTTTGATCCTGACGTAGTTTTCCTTGATCTTAGCTTGAAAGACGGATCCGGTTTTTCCATTATTCCCCAGTTGAAAAAAGAAGTACCGGAGGCCCAGATTGTGGTCATTAGTGCCCATAGTAGTGATGTGGAAAGGAAGCAGGCAGACACCTTAGGTGTAAAAACTTTTTTGCCAAAACCACTGAATCGCGATTTAATTTTACAGTCGTTAGAACAAATCCAATAGTTGTTTGCTTTACCTAAATGTAGATATTAGTCTACAAAACTACACAGCCAATATTCTCAGATGGAACAGAAAATCCTCATCATTGACGATGAAATTGACATATGTCAGTTACTCAGTCGTTTCCTGACAAAAAAAGGGTATCAAACGGAATTTGCCTCTACCGGTAAGAAAGGGATAGCTTTACTGGAAAAGCAAGATTACGATCTGATTTTATGTGATTTTCGACTACCCGATATGGATGGCACCCAGGCCATTCAGGAATTAAGAAAGATCAACCACAATGTAAAGATCATTATTATCACTGGTTATTCAGATGTGAAAACTGCGGTAAAATGCATTAAGCTGGGTGCAAGTGAATACGTAACCAAACCTATCTATCCGGAAGAGATCCTTATCAGCGTAGAAAAAGCACTGGAAGAGCCCAAACCGGCTGAACCCTCATCCAACGGTTCATCATCTAAAAGTCAACGTTCGCATGTAAATCACAAAACTTCCGACAAGGCTTTTGTGGAAGGGAAGAGTTCAGCTGCCAAAAAACTGAACCAGGTGATCAATATACTGGCACCTACTAATATGAGTGTGGTGATTCAGGGCGAAAGCGGTACCGGAAAGGAAATGGTGGCGAACGCTATCCACCGGCAAAGTAAACGAAGCAATAAACCTTTTGTAGCGATTGATTGCGGTGCATTGCCTAAAGAACTGGCAGGCAGTGAATTGTTCGGTCACATAAAAGGTTCTTTTACCGGGGCTATTAATAATAAGACCGGGCATTTTGAAACCGCCAATGGGGGCACTCTTTTTTTAGATGAGATTGGAAATTTGAGCTATGATAACCAGATCAAGTTGCTGCGGGTACTACAGGAAAGAAAGATCAAAAAAATCGGCGATACCAAAGACATTCCCATTGACGTGCGCCTGATCGCCGCTTCCAATGACGACCTGGAAGAGCTGGTTAAGAAGGGGGAGTTTCGCGAGGACCTGTTTTATCGCATCAATGAGTTCCTGGTAGATATCCCACCTTTGCGGGAACGAAGGGAAGATGTACTCATCTTTGCAGAGCATTTTCTGCAAATGGCCAATGAAGAGCTTGACAAACAGGTGGAAGGCTTTAGCAAGGAAGTAGAAGGAATGCTGAAGTTCTACAACTGGCCCGGTAACTTAAGGGAGTTGAAAAATGTGCTTAAGCGGGCAGTTTTGTTAAGTGGTGAGTCACAGATAATTGCCGAAAGCCTGCCCCGGGAAATTACCAATCCCTCACTTGCCGTAGATTCCGGTGAAGAAGAAATTGAACTGAATGACCTCAAATCCATTGCTGAAAACGCGGAGCGCAAGGCGATAATCCGGGTACTTGAACAAACTAACTACAATAAAACCAAAACGGCCAAAATCCTAAAAATCGATAGAAAAACTTTATATAACAAGCTGGAGAGCTACGATATAAAGTTTAAAAAAATCTATCAATGAAGTCACTAAGGGTATTAATGATCGACGATAATGAGGACGATTATGTCCTGATCAAATACCAACTGGGGGAACAATCCAACTACCGCTATGAACTGGAATGGGTAAATAATTTCGAAGAAGCTGCTAAAGCCATTGCCGGTCAGCCATATGACATCTACCTGATCGATAATCAGCTGAAAGACGGGGAAGGCCTGGAACTTCTCCGCCTGAGCCGGGAACAAGGTATCGAACAACCCATTTTAATGCTTACCGGTTTTTCCAATCCGGAATACGATTCCCAGGCCCTTAAGTATGGCGCTGATGATTACATCATTAAAAGCCAGCTTTCCGATTACATACTGGATCGGACCATTCGCTACAATTACGAGAATTACCTGAACAAGAAATCCATTCGCTTGCGGGAGATCCGCTACCGTAATCTATTTGAATCTTCTATTGATCCCATCATGATCGTGAACACCGATTTTGTGATCCAGGAGTGCAACCAATCGACCACCAACCTGCTTCGGGTAGCCACCAACCGCATCTATAATCACAGCTTTAGTCAATACTTCGAGGAAAAAGAAAGTTTTGAGCACTTCAAACACCTGACGGAAACCATGGGGATTGTGAAGAAATTTGAAACCAACCTGATCAACAACCACGGAGTGCGGAAGATCTGTAGTATGAATTGCATCACCCTTTTCGATCTGGACAATGAAGTATCGGGTTATCAAATAGTGATACGGGACCGCACCAAGGAAAAGCGTAACGAAATCCGCAGCCTGCGGGCAGAAAAACTCGGAATGACCGGCCGGATCGCGCGTAGTATAGCCCATGAGGTGAGGAACCCACTTACCAACATCAACCTGGCCATTGATCAGCTCAAAGAAGAAATAGATAATATAGATTCCATGGCCATGCTGGACATTATTGACCGCAGCTCTTCCCGGATCAATAAACTCATTACCGAACTGTTGAATTCCTCCAAACCTACGGAGATGAATTTTCAGAAAGCTTCCCTCAACAAATGCGTGCAAGAGGCCATTGAACTTGCTGAAGACCGTATCAAATTAAACGACATCGAGCTGGAAACCCATCTGGATAAAGAAATTGAATTTGCCTTCGACTTCTCCAATATGAAAATAGCTTTACTTAATATTTTCATCAACGCTATTGAAGCCATGGATAAGGAGGAAAAACTCATAACCGTAAACTTGTACGAGTCATTGCCGGAATACCATATAAAGATCACCGATAATGGCAAAGGCCTGGAGAAAAATCGCCTGACCCAGTTATTCGATCCATTTTTTACGGGAAAAACCAGTGGTATGGGTTTGGGACTTACTTCCACCCAAAATATTATTAATCAACATGGGGGAAATATTGATGTAGATAGTGAGTTGGGTGAGGGCACAGAATTTACCATTAATTTACCAAAAACCATCAATCATGAAAGAAGAGAGCAAGCAGATCAATATTGAAAATGCCTACTCCCTGGTCACTGATAAGTTAGAAAAATGGATAGAGGCGATCATCGCCATGTTACCGAACCTGGTGGTTGCCATCCTGATTGTTATTGTCTTTTATTTTATTGCCCGCCTGGTACGGAACCTGGTATCCAAATTACTGGATCGCATGCATGTGCACCGCAGCCTTTCCTCCCTGGTGGAATCAGTGGTTTATGTAATCGTAATCCTTATAGGCCTGTTTATCGCACTTGGGGTACTGGAGCTGGATAAAACCGTGACTTCCTTACTTGCCGGTGTGGGTGTGATCGGACTCGCCCTGGGTTTCGCCTTTCAGGATACGGCGGCGAATTTCGTTTCCGGTGTTTTCCTGGCCGTTCGCAGTCCGTTCCGTATCGATGATATAGTAGAAACAGGGGGTGTAATGGGAAAAGTGCAGAAAATCTCTCTCCGCTCTAGCCTGGTGCGTACTTTTCAGGGAATAGATGTGATCATTCCCAATAAGGATGTATTCCAGAATCCCATCCATAATTATAGTCGCAGTGGCAAACGGCGTGTAGACCTGCAGTGTGGTATCAGTTACGGGGACGATCTGGAAAAAGTAAAACAAGTAACCCTTTCTGCTCTAGAAGGACTGTCTTCCATCGACCAGGATGAAGAGATCACTTTCTTTTATGACGGATTTGGGGACAGTTCCATCAATTTTACCGTAAGGGCCTGGGTAAACAATATCGCCCAGGCCGATTTCCTACAGACACGCCATGACATGATCGTTGCCGTGAAAAAAGCTTTTGATGAGAATGACATTATGATCCCTTTCCCAATCAGAACGCTGGACTTTGGTATCAAGGGCGGGGAAAAATTGAATGAAATGTTAGTTGGAAACGGTCATATAAATAAGTCTGATGGCAAATAAAGTAGCCCTTATTATTTTAGACGGCTGGGGATACGGCAAAAAAGATCGATCGGATGCCATATTCAATGCACATACCCCGGTTTTTGACAAACTTTTAGAAACTTACCCCAACGCTACCTTAACCACCTTTGGTGAGGAGGTAGGCCTGCCGGAAGGGCAAATGGGCAATTCTGAAGTAGGCCACCTCAACATTGGGGCAGGCAGGGTAGTTTATCAGGAACTGGCGCGCATCAATAAAGCAGTGGCCAAACGGGAGCTAGAAGAAAATCAGGTACTGCTGGAGGCCATTCAATATGCCCGTGAAAATGACAAACCCATACATCTTATGGGCTTGGTATCGGATGGAGGCATTCACAGCCATCAGGACCATCTAATCGAATTGTGCCGGATTGTTTCCGAGAAGGGAGTGGATAAATGTTATATTCATGCCTTTACCGATGGGCGGGATACAGACCCCCGGGGAGGCAGCAAACACCTGCAGTATGTACAGGAGAAAACGAAGCCTTTTTCTGCCCGGTTTGCCTCCGTGATTGGACGTTATTATGCCATGGACCGTGACCAACGATGGGAACGCATCAAAAAAGCCTATGACTTATTAGTCTATGGGAAAGGGAAGGAATTTCGAAACATTCAGGAGGTTTTTGACCATAATTACGGGCAGGAAGTAACCGATGAGTTCATTGAACCTGCCGTATTGGTAGATAAAGACCGACAGCCGGTAGCCACTATTCAGAAGGGGGATGTGGTCCTGTGCTTCAACTTCAGGACCGACCGCTGCCGTCAAATTACCCGGGCTTTGTTTATAGAGGATTTTCCGGATCATGATATGAAAAAACTTGAGCTGTATTACCTGACCATGACCCCTTACGATGATTCTTTCGATAAAGTAAAGGTGCTTTTTGATAAAAATAAACTGGAGAACACCCTGGGAGAAGTCCTGAGTAAAAAAGGCAAGACGCAGTTGCGGATTGCAGAAACGGAGAAATATCCCCATGTTACCTTTTTCTTTTCCGGGGGTAGGGAAAAAGAATGGGAAGGGGAAAAGCGGCTGATGATCCCTTCACCGAAGGTAGCTACTTATGATCTACAGCCGGAAATGAGTGCAGCTGAAGTAAGTCGGCAGATGCTTGGGGAAATGAAAAGAAGTAAGCCCGATTTTATTTGCCTGAATTTTGCCAATCCGGATATGGTGGGGCATACCGGTGTTTACGAGGCGATAGTTAAAGCGGTAGAGACCGTGGATGAATGCCTGGGACAGATCATCAACGAAGGCCTTGTCCACGGCTATAGCTTTTTAATAATTGCCGATCATGGGAATGCCGATCAGGCCATGTATGAAGATGGAAGTCCGCATACAGCCCATACCATGAACCCGGTGCCGCTTATCTTGATAGATAACGAACATAAAAGAATAAATAATGGTAAATTGGCCGATGTGGCCCCCACCATTTTGCAATTGATGGGCCTTCAGCCACCGGTAGAAATGAATGGTAAATCCCTATTAAACTAAAATGGAAGACATCAAAAAATACATTGAAAAGAATAAGGATAGGTTTGTAGACGAGCTGGTTGAGATCTTAAAAATTCCTTCCATCAGCGCAGATTCTACTTATAAAGAACAAACGTTCCAGACCGCAGAGATCGTCAGGCAGAAGTTGGAAGAAGCTGGGGCTGAGAATACGGAATTAATTTCTACTAAGGGCTACCCGGTGGTATACGGGGAAAAGATTGTGGATAAAACCAGGCCAACGGTAATGGTTTACGGGCATTATGATGTACAACCCCCGGATCCCCTGAATTTATGGAACAGCCCACCTTTTCAACCTGAAATAAAAGACGGGAAGATCTATGCAAGGGGGGCAGCCGATGATAAAGGGCAGTTTTTTATGCACGTAAAGGCCCTTGAATATCTTATAGCATCTGAAGACCTGCCTTGCAATGTAAAAGTGATCATTGAGGGAGAAGAAGAAGTAGGTTCCGCTCATTTGGGGGATTTTATCAAAGAATACAAAGAAAAGATCGCCGCGGATGTGATCCTGATCTCCGACACCTCCATGTTATCCCTGGAAAATCCTTCAATTACTACCGGCTTAAAGGGATTGAGCTATCTGGAAGTTGAAGTTACCGGCCCGAATCGCGACCTTCATTCCGGCTTATATGGAGGTGCGGTGGCCAACCCCATCAATACACTTTGCAAAATGATCGGTTCCCTCACCGATGAAAACCACCACATCACCATTCCGGGTTTTTACGACAAAGTGAAAGAAGCAACAGAGGAAGAAAGGGAGGCCATTGCCACAACCCCATTTGATCTGGAAGAATACAAACAAAAACTTGATATTGACGAAGTTCAGGGAGAGGAAGGTTACTCTACCCTGGAACGCACCGGCATACGACCGACCCTGGATGTAAATGGAATCTGGGGAGGCTATACCGGGGAGGGGGCGAAGACCGTTTTGCCCTCCAAAGCATATGCTAAAATTTCCATGCGCCTGGTCCCGGATCAGGACAGTAAAGAGATCACCCAGTTATTTAAAAAACACTTTGAAAGCATCGCCCCTGACTCAGTGAAGGTGGAAGTAAAGCCTCACCACGGCGGGGAACCTTATGTTACGCCCATTGATACCCCTGAATACCAGGCAGCAGCTGAAGCGGTGGAAAAAACTTTTGGTAAAAAACCGGTCCCGGTAAGGGCTGGCGGTAGCATTCCCATAGTTGCCTTGTTTGAGAAAGAATTGCAGATCAAGACCATTTTGTTAGGATTTGGCCTGGATACCGACGCCATACACTCCCCGAATGAGCATTTTGGGATTGAAAATTTCCTTAAAGGAATAGAAACTATTGTCCATTTTTACCATGCTTATGCCACGGCTAATAACTGACATTTTCCTGCGAAAGATTTACTTGCTACTGCTTGTAGTACTCAGCAGTGTATACTCTTGTACGAGCTACGAGGATGTGGAGATCAAGGATATCCGATCGGTAAAATTGCTGAAACTCGACGACAGGGGCCTGGAAGTTGAAACCGAGGTTAAGATCCACAACCCCAATCGCTATGACCTGAAGGTCACTAAATCAGAATTCAATGTATTTGTGAAAAACACCAGGGTGGGCATCGCCAGAATCGATAATAAGGTGAAGATAAAAGGAAATTCCGATGAATACCATAAACTGATATTGGTGAGCGAACACGGAGACCTTTCCCCAACCGCCCTGCCTACCCTGATCGCCATTACCGCCGGCGGAGGTAATACTATCCCATTTGAAGTGGATGGCTACATCAAAGGGAAAGTTTTTCTATTTACACGAAAAGTGGAAGTACGGCACAAGGGAAATGTTCCATTGAAGCTATTTTGAATTATTTTTCATCCAGCAGAGTGAGTTGTCCCTGGTATTTCCGGTAGTTCCTCTGAAAATCCTTAATGCGGATGAGGTAATAATAAACCCCTGAACTGGCTACTTTTCCATTTATCCTGCCATCCCAGTTGTGATTTAAAGAATGGCTTTTAAATACCGGTAGACCGTAGCGATTGAAAATCTCTATTTCGTATTCATAGACCCCACAAGCCCGGATTTTAAAATCATCGTTCACCCGATCGCCATTGGGGGTGAAGATATTCGGTATAATGAATTCAAATTCATCATACACATAAACAGTAGCACTTACCGTGTCCGAACAGCCTACCTCGTTCTCCACGATCAGTTTCACCTGGTAAGTGCCGGTATCCTGTAAGGTGAAGTTGATTATTTGCTGTCCTTTGATCTCTTCATCGTTGATGAGAAAAACAGCTTCACTGAAACTTTTACTTTGAGAGGCATCCAGGAAAAAAGTTGCTTCTTTTTTTGGTTTCTCTTTTTCTGGGATCACCAACTGCGCCTCGGGCTTAAGTAAAACCTTCACCGCATTGGGAATAATGGTATTGATTGTATCTATGCACTTTTTGGTGATGAGGGTCAGGCCAATGTCAAAAGTGCCGGTATCTGTGTATACGTGGGTAGGTTCTTTGGTAGTGTAGAAAGTGTCCTTGCTGATCTCCTGAAAGTCCCAGAAATAGCTGGCTTCTCCTTCGTAAAGTGAGGAGTCTGATATGGTAACTGCCAAGGGCTGACAGCCGATCTTGGGGAAAAAGTCAAACCGAATATCATTGATGGCGTATTGCAGGCCTACATCCACCGCTGCAGGAAACAGGGTATCATCGCTTGCGATGCATTTATCCGTGGCATTTACGGTTAGCCTTACATCATAGGTGCTATCCTGGGAATAGGTATGAACCGGATTTCGTGCGGTGGAGGTGTTGCCATCCCCGAATTCCCAGAAATAATCGGCTGAACCATAGATAAACGAACGGTTGGTAAAAGCAACTTTTAAAGGGGCGCAGCCAGTATCGGGAGAAAGGGTAAAATTGGCGATGGGAGGGTTGAAAAAATTTACGTTTTTCGTGATGCTTCGGCTACATCCATCCTGCTCTATCGTCAGACTTACAGGGATTTCATTATCTGTATTATTGAAACTGATGTTATTTACGTTTTGTGTGGTCGCACTGCCGGTATTGGCAAACGGGCCAAATTGCCAGTTAAAGGTGGCATAACTCTCGAATAATCCGCTAGCGGAAAAGTCTACGGCATTGTTATCCTTACAACGGTTCCCACCAATGGTAAAGTCAGGAACAAGGGTGGGAGCTACCTCAAAAGTTTTGACAACGGTATCAGTACATCGCAAACCTGGATTAGCAATTAGGGTGATTTGATATATTCCTGCTGCTGGATATCGGTAGGAAACGGAATCCGCACGAGTGGTACGGACGGTGTCTGCTAAAGTGGTGGGATCCCCAAAATCCCATTTGTACCCGCGTATGGTGTAGCCTGGAGG
>CAZBIF010000010.1:3050-7461 GCA_964492055.1 uncultured Flavobacteriales bacterium | reverse complement strand
ATTTGTTCGAGAGCTGCAGTCACGATTACAGGATTGCAATTGGCAATAGTGATCTGTATATCCCGCCTGGTGGTAGTAAGTAATACCCCATTCCTGTATTCTTCTACACAAACGCCTACGACATAGGTACTCACCCCCAGATCCTCCGGAGTACCCGTCAGTATTCCCGTCACCGGATCAATGGACAGGGCAGGGTTGGCAGGCAGGGGAAAGGTGGCAAAAAAGTTTCCTGTATAGTTCACCGGCGAATAGGGAGGCGGGGTGGCGGGTATGGGCAGGGGACCATTTATTTCGGGAGAGTTCAGGGGGGCGCAAAGTGAATATACAATGCTGTCGGTCGGTTGATTATTTACAGAGTCCCAGTCAATGACCGATAGGTCAAAATCATTTTCCAAAGGCAAGTCAGGGCAAAATGCTATGGGGGGCCTGAATTTAAATTTCGGGGAACTGTTGCAACCTCCCAAACTATTATAGGATGGAATATCGATCATAAAAGTATTCCCCTGCGCAGTGGGGTTCTGCAGGTTATCAATTAGATTATTGCGACAACACCGCTGATAGACCGCTTTGAAATCCCTATTCATAGGCAGGTTTACCGTAGCCTCATACACTGCTTCTTCAACCTGTAAGTCCTCCAGCAATACCAGGCAAGGGTCTTTCAGTTCATGTGTAAAGGTTTTGAGGGAGGTGCGGGTAAATAGTGATAAGGCAAAAAAATTGTTATTCCCATCATAAATGGTGAGGGAATCTGTCAGGGGAAAATTAGCATTGATATTTGCATTGACAATATCCCGGTAAATGGTAAGTATCACCCGGTATTCCACCTGGGAGTTACTCACCGGCCCCTGACATTCATAGCGTATATAACCGCCCACGATATGGGAAGCTGAGACGCCGGTTGACAACAACAGCAAGCATGCTGATGCTATAAAACTTTTTACCTTTGCTCGCACCTCTTCAAATTTAGGTTTTACCGGTAAACGGTTGCATCAACATACGGAATATTCCCACAATCAGTTGTTTATAATAGGCATCTTTGTTGAATGATTTTCCTATACCGAACAATTATCCTATTTCTCTGCTCTTTACTTGTAAACTGTGCGATGCCTACTTCAGACAAACCTATGGTAGAACCGAGCGGCCACACCAACGCCCTGATCAGTGAAAGCAGCCCCTACCTGCTGCAACATGCCCATAATCCGGTGGACTGGTATCCCTGGGGCGAAGAAGCCTTTGACAAGGCCAAAGCCGAAGATAAACCCGTGCTTATCAGTGTGGGGTATTCAGCCTGCCATTGGTGCCATGTGATGGAGAGGGAATCCTTTGAAGACTCAACGGTAGCTGATTTGATGAATGAACATTTTATCTGCATCAAAGTAGACCGGGAGGAGCGCCCGGATGTGGATCAGGTGTATATGGAGGCAGTACAATTAATGACCGGCCGCGGTGGCTGGCCCTTGAACTGCTTTACCATGCCTGAAGGGCGCCCCTTTTATGGAGGTACCTATTTTCCCAAAGATCAGTGGATCTCGGTATTGCAGCAATTGAGCGAACTCTATAAAAACGACCGGCAGAAGGTAGAAGAGTATGCCGCCAAATTAAGCAGCGGTATCAGTCAGCGAAAAATTATAGCAGAAGCCGATAGTATCTCCGAATTTTCCCTCGAGGAAGGCTTAGGAAAGTGGAAGCAAACTTTTGATATGAAATACGGCGGGCCCGACCGCGCCCCGAAATTCCCCATGCCCAATAATTTGCAATTTGCTTTGCACTACCTGCACTTCAACCCGGATGAAAAACTAAAAAAATACCTCACCCTTACCCTTGATAAGATGGCTGAAGGGGGCATCTATGACCAGCTGGGTGGAGGTTTTGCCCGCTACTCTACCGACAAGCAGTGGAAAGTACCCCATTTTGAAAAGATGCTGTATGATAATGCTCAACTGATCCAGCTTTACAGTGAAGCCTACAAAGTTTTTAAAACCCCTTTATACAAAAAGGTGGTGGAAGAAACCATTGAATTTTTGCAGCGGGAGATGCTGGACGCATCCGGTGCTTTTTATTCTGCCTATGATGCGGATTCCGAAGGGGAGGAAGGGAAATTTTACGTCTGGAAAAAGGAAGAATTAAAATCACTACTTACGGAAAAGGAATATGAACTGGCGAAGGCTACCTACAATATCAATAATTATGGATACTGGGAACACGATAATTATGTGTTGATAAAGAATAAGTCAGAAGAAGAGTCTGCCAAAACAGCCGGTTTAAGCCTGAGCGATTATCAAAAGCAAATCAATACCATCAATAAAAAGCTATTTGAAGCCAGGGAAAAACGCATCAAGCCGGGACTTGATGATAAAAGTTTGACCTCATGGAATGCCTTAACCACCGTCGGTTTATTGGAAGCTTACGAAGCCTTTGGTAAAGAGGAATACCTGGAGCTGGCAGAAAAGAATATTCAGTTTATTCTCAACCGCCAATGGCAGGAGGATGGCAGCCTGCTGCATTCCTATAAAGCCGGAAAAAGCTCCATCAACGGATTTCTTGAAGATTACTGTTTTACTATTCAGGCACTGATAAAACTATATGAAGCTACTTTTAATGGAAGTTATCTGAAAATGGCAGAAGAACTTTGCGCATATACTTTAAACCTTTTTTATGACGATGAAGACGGTCTCTTCTACTTTACTGCGGCAAATGCTACAGACCTTTTTACCCGGCCTAAGGAAACTGAAGATAACGTGATCCCTGCTTCTAACAGCGTGATGGCAAATAACCTTTATACCTTGGGCAAAATGGTCTATAATCCCTCGTATATCAAAAAATCTTCTACTATGCTTGATCAGGTGAAAGGCCGCCTAAATGAATACCTCCCCTATTATTCAAACTGGGCTCAATTGCATTTAAAATTCACCCATCCTTTTCACGAAGTTGCGATAGTTGGAGATAATGCATTTCAAATAGTAAAGGGTTTTAGCAGCAAGTATTTACCCAATAGCATCTTATTGGGAAGTGAAAAAGAAAACAATTATCCGGAACTTCTGGCACAAAAATTTGTAGCAGATAAAACCATGATCTATGTCTGCGAAACCAACAGTTGTAAAAAGCCGGTTGATTATCCGGCGGCTGCCTTTCCTTTGCTCACCGAATGAAAAACCTTTTTTTTCTCATTTTAATCATTTCTTCTTTTGGGGCCTCCGCCCAGTTGCTGAACCCCTTCGAGGAGTGGTTCACCCTGGAACATTATTTTTTGCCGAAAGAGCTAAGGAAACACCAGATCCGGCATTTGCACATACGCATTACCGAAAAACCTGACGGGGAAAAGATCTATGATAGGGGCACTTTTCTGCACTATGAATTTGATGCTGAAGGGAGGTTAACCAAAGCATACAAAAGCCTGAAGCGCGGCAGCGATTACGATACTGCAACGGTGGATTATTTTTATAACAGTAACGGAATGATGTATAAAAGGGAAGAAATTAACCCTCCTTTTAAGATCCGCTATTATTATCAATTTCAGGAGGGACAGCCAATTTCTGAATTGAAGATAGACTACAGCCGAAATCAGCCAGATACTATCTATCAGCGCTTATTCGAATATTCCACACAGGGGAACCAACGTATGCAGATTGTAAAAAATTCAGAGGGAAAACCTTTCATTCGCAACACCCTCACCTATGACTTTGATCAACGGCTGGTCAGCGATAAAGAACTGTTTTTATCCAATGGAAATTACATAGAGAAAGTGTACAGCTATGATCCGGCCCATCTTACTGATAAGGTAAAGATTCGTCGCTTCCGCAGTGAGTTCAAAGAAGCGATGCATTTCGAGTATAAGGTAAACCAGATCGATTGGATCACCATAGAAGAGAATGGGGAAATGACTTCAAAAATGGGCTTTACTTATCGGGAAGATGACTTACCTTCAGCCCTGGTTCAGCGCTTCTACAAAGAAAAAAAGATCCGCATTCACGAATTCTATTATTACAAGACTATCAATCAAAGTGAATGAGGTTGATCTCCACTTCGGTAAAAGTGTATTCCTCCAGGTTTCGCAGTTGCTGATCTACGTACTTATTCCATTCGATCTGTTCCTTAATGATCTTTGAATAATTGGTTTCTTCATCATAGCGGGCTTGCATTTCCTGATACTCCTTCAGCCATACTTTGTCAATGATCTCATCCAGTTTCTCCTTGTAATTGTGTTTATCAAAAGTGGTTTCCAGAACCTTTTTAACCACTTTGCGCCGGTACAACTCAGCTATATCAAAATGGATCTGTTCGTGTTGCAGCAACAAGTTATTGCGTTCCTCTTTCTTAGACCAGGATTCGTTTTTAATAAAACAGACATCAATGGTTAAGGTCATCACGCCTTCACCATCCGTAGTGTAGCGATAAGGTAAGCCGATAGAAG
>CAZBIF010000010.1:0-3008 GCA_964492055.1 uncultured Flavobacteriales bacterium | reverse complement strand
TCATCTTTTGGCTCAGCCTGAAAATCACTCCATTCCAGCCGGTACCAGTCATTCCAGTATATGCGGTTGAGATCTTCTTTGTCTACAATCTCCTGTGCAGCCAAAGTAAAATGACAAGCCATCAAGAGGGCAACTGTGGTGAATTGCAGCAATAATTTTAGCATAGTCTTACACTGTTTAGCAGTCTCCCATTCATCTTCAGCCTGGCTAAATTAAATCTTTTTTTGATTTTACTTTACCAGCGAAGAAAGCGCCTGCTTTTAACTTAAGTTCTGTAAGGGGTTTTTAGATTTAATGGCCTCAAAGCTTTTGAGGTAAAAAGGTTCATAATAAGCCAGGTCCGCAAATTCTTTATTTTGAAATTTTTCCCTTGCCAAGGTGCCCATGTATCGGGCAGAAATGAAGTTATAGCCTACAAAAATAGCCCTTGGATGGCGGATCACTTCCTGTAATTTGCCAGCCCCATTTCCAAAAAAATACATACTGTTCCTTTCCAGGTAGTTTTCAAAAATATTTTCCTCCACTACTGCTGCTTGCACCCCTTCAATATTTTCCAAATGGTGATTATAGATGGCGTTGTACACTTCCATGCGCCGGGCATCCAGCATGGGACAGTAAAGGGCCTCCTCTTTGTAATGCCTGATTGCGCCATAAGTCATTGCCTGCAAAGTGGAGATCTCAATGAGAGGCAATTGCAAGGCGTAACATAGGCCCTTCGCCAGGGAAACCCCGATGCGCAAGCCGGTGTAAGAACCCGGCCCCCCGCTTACTGCCACTGCCTGTAGCTTCGAAAAATCCCCCGGATGTTGATTTTTTATCTCCTCAATAAAAGGCGCCAGCAATTCAGCGTGTTTGTACCCGTCTTCCCTTTCTTTAAGGCTGACCATTTCTTCTTCACGGAAGAGGGCTACTGAACAATTCTCAGTCGCAGTTTCTATACACAGAATTGTACTCAATATTAATCTTCGTTGCTGCGGTATAATTTTTTCTTGTCCACCACCTTTACGGAACTATTGTGTTTTAGTTGACGGGAAACGGCATTGTAGGGGGAAACGATCACCTCTTCCCCCACTTGTAATCCCTCAGTGATCACAATGTACATGGTATTTTGGATACCGGTATTAACGTAAATAATCTTTGCTTTACCGTCTTCTACTACAAAAACACATTCTTTCTCTTCTTCCCGGCCAGGCAGGTCTGTGTCAGCCTCTGTACTATCCTGTTCATCCTGTTCAGGACGCTTTCTATCCTGCAGCGCAGTATCTTCCCGGGTGGTAACTGCCTGGATGGGTACCGTAAGTACATCCTGGTTTACATTCGTCCTGATATCTACCGTGGCCGACATGCCCGGCCGAAAGGGGGAAACTTTGGAGGTATCTTCCAGCAAATGCGTGTACGAAGCTGGGATCAACCGGATCTTTACATCAAAGTTGGTTACCTGATCGGCGGACATGCCGCTTACATTAGCAGAATTGGCAATTTCGGTAACTACTCCCTTGAATTTTTCATCCAGGTAAGCATCCACTTCTACTTCCGCCGTATCGCCAATATCCACCCGAACGATGTCATTTTCATTTACCTCAACGGCAACTTCCATCACCGAAAGATCGGCTACGGTCATGATCTCCGTACCTGCCATCTGGGCAGTTCCCACTACCCTTTCCCCTTCTTCCCGGTTCATTTTGGTGATCACCCCTTCCAGAGGACTAAAGATCGAGGTGCGACCGAGATTTTCCCTTGCTTCGTTCAGGGTTGCCTCCGCACTTTTTATGTTAAATTTAGCTGCTTCCACATTCTCGCGGGAAGCCTGTACTTCGGATTCCGCTACTTCAAAGTTGGCTTTCGCCTGATCGAACTCTGCCTGACTAAGCACTTTATTTTCAAATAATTTCTGATTGCGCTCATAGATCGCTTTCGCATTCATGAACTGGGATTCAGCCGCGGTAAGCCTGGCCTTCTCCCGGCTGAGGTTGGCTTTGCTGGTGTTCAGCGCTGCTTCTGCACGGCTCAGGGCGGTTTCCACCAGATCGGGATCGATTTTTACCAGCAAGTCACCCCGCTTCACCTGCTGCCCTTCACTGACCGCCATTTGGATGATCTCCCCCGACACATCTGAACTGATGATCACCTCGGTTTCGGGTTGGATCTTTCCGCTGGCTGCCACCGTTTCCACTATGGTCCTTTTTTCGGCTTTCTCTACACTTACCTCAATTTCCCTTCCTTTACCTCCGCCTTTCACTATTGCGATCACAATAAGTAAAAGCACCACGCCAATTAATATGAAAAGCCATTTTTTTGATTTCATATTACTCATTTACGTTTTTCAAGGTAAGTGCCTGGCCCCGGTAAAAATCAAGCACCTTGGTTGAAAAAATGTACTGGTATTTCGCCTGAAGTAATTCCGAACGGGCATTGTTCAGACGGTTTTTTTCATTGTTGTAGTCAAAAGTATTTAACAGACCCACATCAAAGCGTTCCTGGGTATACTGGAAAGAAGTTTCCAGGGCAGCAACCGATTTTTCTGCAGCCTGATAACGCTGCAGGGCAGCTACCGCATCATTGTGAGCAGACTGAATGTCCTGACGCAAATTCAATTTGGCCTGTTCCAGGGCCAGGGCAGCACTTTCCACATTCAGTTTGGCTTTTTGTACATTGGTCCGCACGTTCAATCCATTGAAAATGGGAATGCTCATGCGAAAGCCAATGGATTTATTAAAGTTGTCATCCATCTGGTCAAAGAAGGGCTTGTCTTCATAAATGGGACGAACAGATGGGGCTACTACAAGCTCTCCGCTCTGCGTTAAAGCTCCGGTTGGTTGAAGACCCAGGTTGTTAAGGCCTACTACTTCCCGGTTAGCCCCGGAATACCCCGAACCAATGGAACCCGTGAGATTAAGGCTGGGATAATATCCTCCGCGGGCAACATCTTCGGATTTCTCAGAAATGTAATACTGGTATTCTGCATTTTTGATTTGCGGCATAATGTCTTTGGCAGTTTCATACAGGGC
>CAZBIF010000009.1:29742-30535 GCA_964492055.1 uncultured Flavobacteriales bacterium | reverse complement strand
TGCAGATTGCGAAAGGTTTGCTGTGGACGTTTTTTCTGATGCTGCCACCGGGGGAGCTGCTTTTTCCTGCTGGCTTTCTGTTTTTGCAGGGGCTGCGACTGCTCCATTGCCCTGGGTTTCTATTATAGCTATGGCTTTACCTACCTGCACAACTTCATCTTCCCTGAATAGGATTTTCTTGATCACCCCATCATCCGGGGCTGGTATTTCTGAATCGACTTTATCAGTGGCGATTTCCAGCACGGCTTCTTCCGCTTCCACGGAGTCCCCTTCCTGTTTCAACCATTTGGTAATGGTCGCTTCCGCCACACTTTCCCCCATTTTGGGCATGATCAATTCAATTTCTGCCATAATTTTTCTCTTTAGAGCCTGTAAAATTACCTAATTTTAGACGGGAATACCCCGTCCTTACACAATCAAAAGTGTTTTTGGCAGTTAATTGTACCTATGAAATTCTTAGTTGCCGCCCTTGCACTTTTAATTCTAACCTCTCCTTGTATAGGGCAAAGTATAAGCCTTGATGCATTTACAGTGTCAGCTAACAGCAATAATGAGGTGGTACTGAACTGGACGATGTCAGTGGGTGCCATTTGCACATCCCCACAATTGCAAAGAAGCCGGGATAACAAAAACTTTACGACCTTTTATACTTACCCGGGCGTCTGCGGAAGTTCGGCTGAGGCTCAATCGTATCAGCAAGTTGATAATGATCCGATCTTGTATGCGGTAAGTTATTATCGGATTAAATTAAGCGAAAGTGAATTCAGTGAGGTAAAAAGTGTGAACCTGCAAT
>CAZBIF010000009.1:13703-29732 GCA_964492055.1 uncultured Flavobacteriales bacterium | reverse complement strand
AACTGGGCGAGCAGTTTGATTTACAGGTCTTTGACCGGCAGGGGAAATTAGTAATGGAGCGCGAGGCCTTGCCCAATCGGGAACAACTGATTAACCTTCTCTCCCTTAAAAGCGGTACTTACTCCATGGTCTTGCGCTTCAACACCGGTAAAGAGATCCAAAAGCCTCTGCTGATCAGGTAAGTGGTCGGCCTAGCAGGCTGATATTCTTAAAAATGATCTCCAGATCTTTTACGGGTTGATAGTTCCGCCCATATTCGAAATTTAACCTCTCAATATGGTCTTTCTGTAAGGTTTCTTCGGGAAAAAGGTCTGCAGGTGATAAAATCCCTTTTTTGACCCGCAGGTGATGGTCGGGCGACTGGAATAAATTACTGAACCCTACCATGGAATATTTGCCACTTAAAACATTCAAGAGGTTTTTCAGGAATGCGCTCTTTGACTGGGCGAACCAAATTAATACGGGCGCGGCCAAAAGAAAAAACAAGCTTAGTAAAATATCCCAGATCCGTTTGTTACGTTGGTTGACGGGTTTTAATAAGGCGTTGGCCCCTATAAGATAATAATCTCCTGAGCTTTCGATGGAATTACTTCCGATGATATACAAACTTTCGGGAGGGGCGATTTTAAAATCAATACCTTCATTAGGCAAGGTTGACATTAGCTCAATGATCTTCTGAGCACTAATATCAGCCGAGCAGAAAATCACTTCATTTATATCATAAATGTCAAGAATATCCTTTAATTGATAAAGCTGGGCGGTGTACTCATATCCGTCTTCCCTGTTGTCGGCATTCACGGTGGTAATTAGTTCAGGCTCAATCAGGGTTTTTTTAAGGAAATTGTTGATGCGGCTAATTTCCCGGTATTTTCCTACGATGGCAATACGCTCCGCTTTGTCTCGGTAAAGTTTACGGAAACCTATCAGATGCAACAGATAGCGCAAGGCAGGAATGATAAAAGGCTCCACAATATGCTAAAAAGTATGATGGCTCTGGAAAAGCGGTAATTTTCATCCAGCAGGGAATAAGAAACAAGCACAATCACCGAGCCGAGAAAAACCCCCCGGATAATATGTTTGAACCTGGTGGGTATAGCATAAGCACCATTGATCAGTAAGCCGGTCAGATATAACCCCACGATCAGGGGGATCCCAAAACTTTCTACCTCTTTCGGATAGGCGCCGCCCTCAATAAATTTAATGTTGGCTTCGTAGTAATTTTTAAAGAAATGAATACCCAGGTAAAGTA
This sequence comes from uncultured Flavobacteriales bacterium, assembly GCA_964492055.1. Taxonomy (GTDB): domain Bacteria; phylum Bacteroidota; class Bacteroidia; order Flavobacteriales_E; family Vicingaceae; genus CAZBIF01. Next base: position 28,483 of record CAZBIF010000009.1, on the reverse strand, counting down.
CCACCGCATCCAGCAGAGGTAATATGAAACTTCGGGCAGTGCGCGTAATTACCGCCAGCCCGGCCCGCAGAAAAATCGCCAGGTTGATAAGTGCAGAAAAGAGGCGGGCATTTTTTTGTGAAAAGTGTTTTTTCGCAAAGATGGACATGGCCCGGTAAAAAACGTAGACGTAATTGATGCTGCTCTTTTTGGTGCTTTCCCCTTTGTAATGAATTATGGAAGTATCGGCCAGATAGTAGTTCCGGTAGCCTGCTTCAATGATCCGGTAAGAAAGGTCAATATCTTCACCATACATAAAGAAACTTTCATCCAGTAAACCAATCTGATCCAGCACTTTTTTTCGGATCATCATGAAAGCTCCACTAAGGATCTCCACTTCATGGTTTTCCTCCTTGGATAAATGGCCCATATGATATCGGCTGAATTTAGGGGAGCGGGGGAAAAGGGCTGACAAGCCGAAGATCTTGTAAAAAGCTACGGTGGGGGTGGGCAAGCCTCTTTTTGATTCCGGAAGGAAGTTTCCTTTACCATCCACCATTTTTACCCCAATTCCGCCGGTGAGGGGGTTGCTTCTGAAAAAATCCACGCAGGTTTGAAAGGTGTTTTCCTCTATTACAGTATCCGGGTTGAGAAGCAGTACAAACTCCCCCTTCGCTTTGCGGATAGCCTGGTTATTGGCTTTTGAAAACCCCAGGTTTTGCTTGTTTTCAATCAATTTTACCCGGGGGAATTTTTTTCTCAGCATTTCCAAGGAACCATCCACGGAATTATTATCCACCACAAACACTTCCAGGTTCAAACCCCCGGTGGATTGGTAGACCGAATGCAGGCAGTTCTCCAGAAAAAACTGCACATTATAATTTACAATTACAATACTTAAATCTACCATGCCTACTTGGCTAACAAGGTATGATAAGGGATACGATTGATCAGGGAACGGCCCAGGGTAAGGTCATCGGCGTACTCCAGTTCGTTGCCAGAGGAAACCCCCTGCGCAATAATAGTAACCTTCACCGGCAGGTCTTTCAGGCGCTTGAATAAATAGAAGCAGGTCGTTTCCCCTTCCATGGTAGTGCTCAAGGCCAGTATGACCTCCTTTGTTTCCTCATTCTTTGCCCTTTGTAGTAATTCTTCAATGCGCAGGTCGGAGGGCCCTATTCCGTCAAGGGGTGAAATAATACCTCCGAGTACATGATACAGTCCGCGGTATTGTGCGGTATTCTCAATAGCCATCACATTGCGTATGTCCTCCACCACACAGATGGTGGATGCGTCCCTACGCGGACTTTTGCAGATATCACAAACTTCTGTATCCGAAATGTTATAGCAATACCGGCAGTATATGATCTCTGATCGCAGGTTTTTGAATGCTTCTCCAAAACGGTTGACTTCCTCTTTCTCCAGTTTCAATAAGTGCAGGGCAAAACGCATTGCCGTGCGTTTACCTACCCCGGGAAGGGAAGCAAATTGTTCAATAGCATTGGCCAGAAGTTTTGAAGGGTATTCTTCCACGCAGATTAATAGAATAAACAAAATTACAATCATATTTTGATAGTGGGTTGTTTATAAAATCCTTTCTCCTCTCGTTTACCCGCTTTAATAATCTGTTATTTCGCAGGCAGAATGGCCATTACTCCCGAAATAATATCCCTGGTGATCCTGCTTTATTTCGGGCTGCTTTTTCTTATCAGCTATTTTACCTCCCGGAATGCCGATAATCAATCCTTTTTTCTGGGAAATAAGAAAAGTCCCTGGGTACTGGTTGCTTTTGGAATGATCGGTACCTCCCTCTCCGGGGTGACCTTTATTTCTGTACCGGGATGGGTGGCCAGCAGCCAGTTTAGTTACATGCAAATGGTATTGGGATATTTATTTGGATATGTAGTAATAGCTCAGCTGCTAATGCCCTTGTATTACCGGCTCAATCTCACCTCCATTTATGGCTACCTGGAGCAGCGATACGGGCGGTATGCCTATAAAACCGGGGCTTCATTTTTCATACTTTCGCGCCTGGTTGGAGCTTCTTTTCGTTTGTTTTTAGTGGCCAATGTATTGCAACTGGCGATCTTCGACGCATGGGGCATACCCTTTTATACCACCGTGGGTATTACCATTGCCTTAATCTGGATCTATACCTTTAAAGGGGGGATCAAGACCATTGTATGGACAGATACACTGCAAACATTATTCATGCTGCTGGCGGTGGGCATTACCATAGTTCAGGTGGGAGATACACTGCAACAGGGTATGTCTGAATTGTGGGTGTCGGCTACTGAAGCAGGTTACACAAAGATCTTTTTCTTCGAAGACTGGCAGGATGAAAAGTTCTTCTTCAAGCAATTTTTTGCCGGCATGTTCATCGCTATAGTGATGACCGGGCTGGATCAGGATATGATGCAGAAAAACCTGAGTTGTGAGAATATCCGCAAGGCACAGTACAATATGTACTCCTTCAGTATTGTATTGGTAGTGGTCAATTTCTTCTTTTTGCTATTGGGAGCTTTGTTGTATTTGTATGCTGATAAGGTAGGGTTTTCCTTGCCGGCTAAAGGCGATGACCTTTATCCTTTACTGGCTCTTGACGGTGGGTTAGGTAATCTTGTGCCTCTGTTATTCATACTGGGTTTGATCGCAGCTGCTTATTCCAGTGCCGACTCAGCCTTGACCGCCTTAACTACATCCTTTTGCATTGATATCCTGGATTATCGACAGGAGGGAAAGCAAATCCCATCCCAAAGCCGGAAAATAGTCCATCTGGGTATGTCCTTCATGCTTTTTATTTTGATTTCGTTGTTCAGTCTGATCAATAATGAGCATGTGATCAGTAGCTTGTTTAAAGCTGCCGGCTATACCTATGGCCCTTTGTTAGGATTGTACTTCTTCGGTCTTTTTACCTCCTGGCAGGTGAAAGACAGATTTGTTCCGATGATATGTATAAGCGCTCCGCTGATAACCTATCTGGTTCAGGTATTTTCGGTAGAATGGCTTTTTGGTTATCAATTCGGTTTTGAGGTGATCATCCTAAATGGTTTGATCACTTTTCTGGGCTTGCTCAGTATTCGCCTTACGCCAAAGAATAATGTTTATGAATAAATTTCGAAATATCAGTTACTTTTTTAATTTAGACCGCAATAAATCAGCATACTTATGACACCATTTAAAGCTTTCACATGGTTTTGCCTCATTATTGGCTTATTTGCCTGTACGGAAGAACAAAAAAAAGAAGAGGATACCAGTCAGGAAGAACTAAAGAAGGAGGCTGAAGCACCTATGCGGGAAGCAAAACAGCGTGCCTATTATCCCATTCCTTCGCCTGAGCAGATGTTTGGCTTTATCAACGATGCCGGCATAGCCTATTCCAAAGATCTGGTGAATGATCCTGATAAGTTTGATAAATACACTGATCCCCGCCGGCAAGCATTGAATTTTGGGGTGTATACTGCTGATCTGGCTTATGCAGCAGCGTACCAGGATATTGAGTCGGCCATTGATCTTTATAAGGTGGTCAAGAGGATGAGTTCAGATCTTAATATTGAAGAAATGATGAGTGAGGAAATGCTTGCGCAGGTACAACAAAATTTACAGGATCCGGATTCCCTGGCGGTGATTGCAGGTCGCTCTTATTATGATGCAGTGGATTACCTGGAAGAAAACGGACAACAGGGAAAACTCGCCCTCATGTCTTTAGGGGGGTGGGTGGAAAGCCTTTACATCACCATGAATTCATTGAAAAAGTTTGATCCTGAATCGGCTACCGTACGACGTATAGCAGATCAGAAAATTACCTTCGGGAATTTGTATACATTTTTAAGAAAAAATGAGGAAGAAAGCGGTGTAAGTGACGCCCTGGAGAATATTCAGGAGATACGTGCGGTGTTTGGCTCCCTGAAAGAGGAGCGAAAGGCCCGTGCCGGACTGAACAAGGAAAATGGCAAGCTGGTATTGGGAGGGGGCAGCACCATTACCATGAATGAATCACAATTTAATCAGCTTAAAACAGCCATTACCCATTACCGAAATAAGATCACCTCCGTTTCGGCTTAAACCAGTATGATGATGAAAAACTTAATTACCCTAGTTCTGACGCTGAATTTAGCCCTGCCTGTACAGAGTCAGACAGAATGTACTGCTTTTCACCGCAAGGCATGTACGGTGGAAGAAGGTAGGCCCATGCGCTATGATAGTCAATCAAAAAGCGCCGTACTGGGCAAAGGGCAGATCTCAGATTTTCACATGGTAGCCTACCAGGGACTGGACTATCGGATCGTAGTATGTACCGATGAAAGTCTCGGAGATCAGGTTCAGTTTAAAATTTACGAAAAGCAAAGGCAATTGATCCAACCTGATGAAACGGTACAGCGAAACGTGTATGAGGAAGATCAGATCTCAAATGAGGAGGAAGATCAATACGCCGACGAAACTTATCATGAATATGGGAATGTGAGTGAAGAAGATGCTTACTCAGATGCTTATGCGGATGATTATTCAGGAGATATTCATTCCAGCACACCTCCTGCCGGAGGGAATGATAAGCGGGCTACCCAGGAAAAACATTACCGCATGGTAAAAGAATTGCTTTACGATAATGCAGAAAATGACTATGTAAAAAAACTCGAATTTACGGCGGAATCTTCCATGAGCCTTATCATCGAGGTAATCGCCCCGGGAGAGGAGAATAAAAGTAAATTAAAGATCAGGGAAATGGGATGCGTAGGGGTGTTGATTGAACATGAAAAATCCCGCAAGGCCGGCTTCTGAAGCTGTTCCATCAATAGACCTGAACATTGTTGAACATCAAAGGTTATATCTTCTGTTAATAAAAACGTATATACATCCATGAGGACCAAACCCAACTTATTACTGTGGATCGCTATAGCCCTCTTCTGGGTATCATGCGACAATGAAAAAAGGGCTGATGCCGATGATACCGAAGTTGATACCAGTAGGGTAGATCGGCAGGAAATGAGCGAAGAGGCGAGTCGTGCAAAACTGCACCGAATGAATTATCCGGTGCCGGCCCCTGAACAAACATTCGTTTTTCTGATGGATCACGGGGTGAAATACCAGCCTGATCTAATGGTAAAATCGCAAATATCCCAATATGAAGATGTAAGCAAGGAAGCTATCCACTTCGGAATGCTAATTGCAGATTTAGCCTACGCAGCGGCGAATGGAGATACTCAGAAAAGCAAGCAATTGTACGAAAAAGTACATACGATGAGGGAGAATCTTGATGTAGAAGGATTGATGGAAAATAAAATGCACAATGTTTCCGCTAAATTGGATAACAAGGATTCCTTAAAACACTTCGCTGATCATTTTTATGTAAATACGGTAAAAGCGATGGAACATGCGGGGATGTCTGATGAATTGGCTTTAATGTCTTCGGGGGAATGGATTGAAAGCATGCATATTATGCTTAATGCAGTAGATATCGCCAAATACAATGCAGATAATAAAATTGAACGAAGGATTGGTGACCAGAAAGTGGTTTTCAGCCATTTGTACACTTATTTGCGAAAGCATGCCGAAGAAAGGGGGATACAACAATTGATCGAGGATTTGGAACCCATTCGTAAAACATTTGCTTCCCTTGCCGAGAAAAGGGATAAAACTACCGTTAAAAAATCAGGCAGGAAATTGGAATTTGGAGGCGGAACCCGCATCCATTTAAGTAAGGAGCAATACCAGGATTTAAAATCAAAAGTGGATGAGATCCGCAATAATTACATCAGCTAAATTATTCGAAAAAATGAAAAAGGATTTAATTTATACTTTTTTAATGGTTTTTGCCTTAGGTGCCCATGCGCAAGAGGTGGCCAAAGAACTGACCGGTTGTGCCGACTTTCACAAAGAAGTTTGCGGGGAAGCTTTTGAGAATTTTGCGGATAGTCTGGAAGATAATCGCGAAGAAGGTTATAACAATGAGGTAAACTGGAAGTACGATCTTCAATCCAGAAGCACCACCTTTGGTGTTGGTGATACCTCCCGCTTTCACATGATCGCCTATCCTGACCAGGAATATTTCCTAACCGTTTGTGCCGAGGAATTATTCGGCGGGGAAGTACATTATAAAATTTATGAGCGTAAGACCGAAATAGTTGAGCCTGGTGAAGATGAGGTAGAAGAAGCTAAAGAGATGGCGTCAGAAGATACTTCTTATTATGACACTACTGCAGCGTATTATGATACCAGTTCATACAATACCGACGAATATTCAAATACCTATTCAGACCCCTACAGCCAAACCTATGGTGATAATTATACCGGTTATGATAGTTATAATGAGAATTATTCCAGAACCGGCTATACTTATACTGAAGATATGCAGGAAAACAAGATAAAATATGAGCTGGTAGAAGAATTACTGTATGACAATGCAGAAGACGGTAATGCTTCCACGGTTCATTTTGGGGCACAAAACACCATGAGCTTAGTAGTAGAGATTGTGGCACCGGGAGAAAAACCGGAGAACAAATTTAAGGTTGAAAAGCGCGGTTGTATCGGGATATATATTCAACACGCCCGCATGCGGCCCAAAGGATATTAAAAAAAAGGAGCGAATTCGCTCCTTTTTTTTATGCATGCCTGCGTTATTTTAATCAACCCATTCGGCTACAAACAAATTAGTTTCCCGTGTACCCTGATTATTTCGGTTCGAAGAAAAGACAAGGTGTTTACCGTCATTTGAAAAGACCGGAAATGCATCGAACGTATCATCCTGCGTAATTTGCTCAAGACCAGTACCGTCAATGTTGATCATATAAAGGTTAAATGGAAAGCCCCTTTTGGAAGTATGGTTGGAGGCAAAGATCACCTTTTCCCCGGAAGGGTGGAAAAAAGGACACCAGTTGGCATTGCCCAGATCGGTCAGTTGTCTTAGATCAGAACCATCGGCATTGCAGATATATAGCTCCATATTGGTAGGTTGTACCAATCCCTCCTTCAACAGTCCTTTGTATTCCTTAATTTCTTCTTCTGTCTTTGGGCGGGAAGAGCGAAAGATCAATTTGCTGCCATCCGGCGAAAAGAAGGCCCCTCCATCATAACCCAGCTCGTTGGTAATTTGCTTAACATCGCTGCCATCAATGTTACAGGTAAACAATTCAAGATCCCCGGTACGCATGGAAGTAAATACAATTTTATCGCCCATTGGTGATACGGTTGCTTCCGCATCATAACCCGGCTCATTGGTAAGGCGTCTTTTAATGTTTCCTTGCAGGTCAGCCACAAATATGTCAAAGCTTTCATAGATCGGCCAGACGTATTTACCGCCTGTTTTTTCAGGTACCGGAGGACAGGCAGAATCGGCCAGATGGGTAGAAGCATAAACGATAGTAGTGTCGCCGGGCAAAAAGTAGGCACAGGTAGTCCTGCCATAGCCGGTGCTGATTAACTGAGGTTTATTTTCCTTCAAATTGGCATTTCTCCAGTCAAACATATAAATCTGATCACATTCCAGGTCCCAGGCTGGATTGGTCACCTGAAAAACCAGTTTTTCATCATCAAAACTCCAGTACGCTTCGGCATTATCCCCCCCGAAGGTCAGTTGACGAAGGTTTTTAAAGTGGGTCTCCCCAGCTTTTATCAGTTGGTTTTCAGTGGTAGTATCGGCTTTTGCTGTATCTGTCATACTGTTTTCGGCTTGGTCATCCTGGGTAGATTGAGGATTGTCACAAGCAATTGTAAAGGCTAGCACAATTATGAAAATAGGGAAAAATCTCATTTTTTAAATTTTTGGCGCGAAGATAGTTAATAATGAAGTTTACTTTTGCCCTTCCAATTTAGAACCTATGAAGTATAGCCTGTTTTTTATTTTATGCCTGATCACTTTTAATTCATTAATTGCTCAGGAAGCAGATCTAAGCCAGATTAAAAAAGATATTGAATACCTGGCTTCCGATGAGCTGGAAGGGCGTGAAACCGGTACCAAAGGAGAGGAACTCGCCGCCCAGTTTATTGCTGACCGCATGAAAGATATCGGCTTGCAAATGCAGGGGGAGAATGAGGAGTATTTTCAGATATTCACTTATACGCCGAAGGCAAACCCCCATGCGGTAGAACCAATCGATACCGATGAAGAAAAATTTGGTACCAATGTGATCGGATGGCTTGACAACAAGGCCGGTCAAACCATTATCATTGGTGCCCATTATGATCATTTGGGACATGGTAATGAAGGTTCACTACATGCAGAAAAGGACGGACAAATTCACAATGGAGCCGATGATAATGCCAGTGGAGTGGCGCTCATGCTGCAGCTGGCTGCAAGTTTGCAAAAAAGTGACGATCAGGCGTATGATTATTTGTTTATGGCCTTTTCCGGAGAGGAAAAAGGCCTGTACGGTTCCAATTACTTTTCCAAACACCCCACGGTGGATCTGGATAAGGTGAATTACATGATCAATTTTGATATGGTGGGGCGATACGAAGAGGATAAAGGATTGGCGGTAAACGGGGTTGGGACATCCCCGGAATGGAAAGAAATGCTGGAGGAAGTTAATCACGAAGATCTAAAATTGATCCTTGGTGAATCCGGCGTTGGGCCATCCGACCATACTTCATTCTATTTGCAGGACATTCCTGTATTGCATTTTTTTACCGGTCAGCATGATGATTACCACAAACCCACCGATGATTTTGATAAGATCAATTACGAAGGGATCTCTATCATTCATGATATGGTTTATCGTTTGATTGAAGAAACCAACAAAATGGAGCAGCTGGAGTTTACCAAAACCAAAGACGATAAGAAAGATTCTCCCCGTTTCACAGTGACTTTGGGAGTGATGCCTGATTACATGTACGATGGTGAAGGCATGCGCATCGATGGAATTATTGAGGACCGACCTGCACAGCATGCTGGTTTTGAAAAAGGAGATGTGGTGATCAAAATGGGAGAAGTGGATGTGAAAGGCATGCAAACATATATGGAAGCTCTCAGCCAGTATCAGAAAGGCGATAAAGCCATGGTGAAAGTGAAACGAGGGGAAGAGGTGATTGAGAAAGAAGTGCAGTTTTAAGTAGAAGTATCCCACTTTATCCCGTATTTTGTCTTTCTTCTAAATAAAAACCTATGCCTACGCTCCATTTTGAAGTCAGCAACAGCATCGCCACCATCACCCTCAACCGTCCCCAATCCTTCAATAGTTTTAACCGGGAGATGGCCTTAGCCTTGCAGGAAAAGCTGGATGAATGCCATGAAAATGAAGCAATCCGTGCGGTAGTAATTACTGGAGAAGGGAAAGCCTTTTGTGCCGGACAGGATCTGGTTGAAGTGACCGATGAAAAACAAAATCCCGGTTTTAAAAAAATTCTGGATGAGCATTACGGACCCATCATTAGAAAGATCAGGAATACGGCCAACCCCATCATCGCGGCGGTGAATGGGGTAGCCGCAGGGGCCGGGGCCAATATCGCCCTGGCTTGCGATGTGGTAGTCGCTTCCGAAAAAGCCAGTTTCATTCAGGCTTTCAGTGCCATTGGGCTGATCCCGGACAGCGGAGGGACCTTCTTTTTACCAAGATTGGTGGGCTTTCAGAAAGCCTCTGCCCTGGCCATGTTGGGGGATAAACTATCCGCTGAGGAAGCAGAGCGAATAGGGATGATCTACAAAGCTGTGTCCGAGGCAGAATTTGCAAGTACAGTAGACCAGATTGCAAATAAGCTTGCCACTATGCCTACCCGAGGGCTGGCACTTACCAAACAAGCTTTGAACCAGGGCTTAACCAACGATCTTGAAGCCCAGCTGGCCGTGGAGTCTAAACTGCAGATCCAGGCCAGTGAGACTGAAGATTACGAGGAAGGGGTGCAGGCTTTTATTGAAAAAAGGAAACCCCATTTTAAAGGGAAGTAATTTCGCCTAATTCTTATCCGGTTGTGGGGTTGCCGGGGCATTTGGTGCCTGGGGTGCTTTAGGAGCATTTGGCGCTGCCGGGGCATCCGGTGCTTCCGGAGATAGGGCAAACTTAATGGGCAGGGTCATTTTCGAAGCTACCTTCTTCCCGTCTTTTTCCGCAGGTTTCCACTTCGGCATATCCTCCAAAGCTACAAGGGCCGCTTCATCCACTTGGGGAGCTACGCCCCTCAATACTTTAAAATCACGTGTATAACCATTTCTGTCAATGGTAAATTCAATGTATACGGTACCTTCTATCTTATCTTTTTTGGCCGCTTCGGGGTACTTTACCCTTTTTGCCACATATTTCATAAAAGCCTCATGACCCCCGGGAAACTCCGCTTCTTTATCCCCTTTCACTATTGATTGTTCCTGCGGTTCAAAAAAGTCCGGTACCATTTGAAAAGGGGAGGAAGAAAAACCCTGGTTGAATAAAGTTAGCATTATGATCAAGGCTGTTCCAGTCAGCAAGGCAGGCCGAGAGTTACGTAAAAATTGTCGGTTTTTAATTTTCATGATCCTTTGTTTTAAATTGGGGGTTAAAAATGAATGTATTATCTTAAAGTGAGGGCTGCCGAACTGTTGCCTGAGCAAGAGGTCAATGTAAATACGGCTGTCGCCCTCTTCGGTACTCTTGTGGTCGCACTCTGCTTCGTGAATTTCTTCAAAATATGCTTGCAGGAAAAAACTCATGGGATTGAACCAGCAAACCGATTCCACCAGCTTGCAAAGAAGGATATCCAAAGTATGCAATTGTTGGCCATGGATCTGCTCGTGCCGGTAAATGATGTTTCTCTCCCTGGTTTCCCACTGGTCCCCGATAAAGATCCATTGAAAAAAACTAAAAGCCTGTGTAGAGGCAGGGATAGAATAATATCCAAAACTTCGGCTGCAGGATTGCTTAAATCTTATCAGCCGGATTAACTGGAACGCAATGCGGCCTAAGAAGATAAGGGAAATGGCCAGGTAGAGAAAGAAAAATGGCTGATAAGTGAATGGGGAATGAGTTAAAGCAGGTTGTATTTCTAAGTAGACAGTTTGATATATACCCTGAATTTCTGAACCATGGAGCACGGTTGAGGGAAGATCAAATTGAAGTCCAGGCAAGATAAAAGAATACAGCATAGCGAATAGAAGATAGACCCGGCCATTTCTATAATGTAATTTTTTTCTAAGCCATACTGCATAGGCTAAAAGCAGAATGAGCAGGTAGAGGTTTGCCTTCAATAAATAGATAATCACATCACTCATTTTTGCTGTTCAATTCGTTTAGGATCTGATCCAGTTCTTTCGCACTCAGCTTTTCCTGTTTGGCAAAAAAGGAGACGAGTTTGGATAATGAACCCTCATAATATTTACTCAATAGCGATTTAGAGATATGCTTTTTATACTGATCCATCGATACCATAGGATAGTATTGATGTGATTTGCCGTAAGCGGTATAGTTCACAAACCCTTTCTTCTCAAGAATCCTGACGATGGTGGAAATGGTATTGTAGGCAGGTTTGGGAGAGGGGAACCGGTCCCGGATATCTTTTACGAATGCCTTCTCCAGCTTCCACAGGATCTGCATTACCTCTTCTTCAGCTTTAGTTAATTCCTTCATGAACTACAAATATAACTAAAAAATTAGTTAACAAACTAATGATTTAGTTTAAATCTTAAAAACTGCCGGTTTATATTGTTCCTGCTGGCATTTCCACTTACCTTCGTCCTTCAAAAAAATAACGATATATGAAAGTAGGAATAGTAGGTTCGGGAACCATGGGGAGTGGCATAGCCCAGGTGGCTGCCACCGCTGGCTGGCAGGTAGTGGTGTATGATGTGGATCAGCAGGCATTGGAAAAAAGCGCCATCGCTTTGCAGCAGATCATGGCCCGGCTGGTGGAAAAGAAGAAAATTGATGCAAACAGGTCAGCAGAGATACAAGGCTTAATTGCCTACAGCAGTAATTTACCGGATTTTACCGGGGCCGATCTTATCATTGAAGCCATAGTGGAGAATGCCAAAATAAAAAATCAGGTTTTTCAGCAAATTGAACAATTGGTAAGCCCGGAATGCATCATTGCCTCCAACACCTCTTCTTTATCGATCACATCCCTGGCCGCCAGTCTGCAAAAGCCGGAACGCTTCATCGGTATTCACTTCTTTAATCCCGCCCCCCTGATGAAACTGGTGGAGGTGATCCCGGCCATTCAGACCGAGGCGAAGGTGTTACAGCAAACGAGAAAGATCATTTCCGACTGGGGAAAAAATGTGGTGCAAGCGAAAGATACTCCGGGCTTTATCGTCAACAAGGTAGCCCGCCCGTTTTACGGAGAGGCCTTGCGTATTTACGAGGAAGGACTGGCCGATGTGGCCACCATCGACTGGGCGATGAAGGAGATTGGTGGTTTCCGCATGGGTCCTTTTGAATTGATGGATTTCATTGGTAATGATGTGAATTACGTGGTTACGGAAACAGTTTTCAAAGCCTTCTATTACGATGGGCGCTATAGGCCAGCTTTTGCGCAGAAAAGACTGGCGGAAGCCGGTTATCTTGGACGGAAAAGCGGCAGGGGATATTACAACTATGCCGAGGGAGCAAAAAATCCGCAGCCAGCTAAGGATGAACAACTGGGGCAGGATATTTTCTGGCGCATACTGGTCATGCTCATCAACGAGGCCGCGGATACCTTATACCTGAACATCGCTTCAGCCAAAGATATCGACCTGGCCATGACCAACGGCGTGAATTATCCCAAGGGTCTGCTGGCTTGGGCCAATGAAATAGGAATAGATCATTGCGTAGAGACCCTGGACCGGCTGTTTAATGAATACCACGAAGAGCGCTACAGATGCAGTCCGGTGCTGAGGAGATTGGCCAATGAAGGAGGGAGGTTTGAGGTGTGAAGGGGAATGCCTAAAATTTGAAAATGCCTAAAATGGGAGAATTGTTAAATTGCTAAATTGATAAATTGTTAAATTGGGAGAATGCCTGGAATGGGGGAATTGCTAAATTGATAAATTGTTAAATTGTTAAATGGGGAGAATGCTTGGAATTTGAGTATGCCTAGAATTGGGAGATGCTTGGAATGGGTAAATTGTTAAATGGGTAAATTGTTAAATGGGCAAATTGTTAAATGGGCAAATTGTTAAATGGGCAAATTGTTAAATTAATAAATTATTAACTCCTAAACATTAGAAATAATGAGAAGTAAAGAAGAAAAGAGGGCTTTTGCAAATCAACTGGAAAAGCGAACTAAAGATTTTACAGTATTGGTCTTCAAATCACTTTCAACCTTTTCTCGTTCAGATGAATCGCGTATTTTGAAAAATCAACTGATCCGGTCAATCGCAAGTATAGGAGCAAATTACAGGGAAGCGAACAGAGCAAGAAGTCAGGCAGATTTTCGAATTAAAATAAAAATTTCAGAAGCGGAGGCAAGTGAGGCTTTGTATTGGGTGGAAATTTTAGAAGAAATGAATTGGCTGGAAGAGAATAAGCTCCGTGAAATGAAATCAGAATTAAAAGAACTTCTCTCTATTTTTTCATCTATTGTAGGATCATTAAACCGACAACGGTAATACATTTAACAATTTACCCATTTAAAAATTTATAAATTGATTTATGGACAAAGCACAAGCCGTCTATCAAAAAATGATGCAAACCGACTACTGTTCGCAGTGGCTGGATTTTGAATTGCTGAAGATCTCCGAAGGGGAATGCCAGCTGCAAATGAAAGTAAGAAAGGAGATGCTTAACGGTTTTGGCACTTTGCACGGGGGGATGGCATTTACCCTGGCAGATTCCGCCCTCGCTTTTGCTTCCAATTCCTATGGCCGCATATCGCCCCTGATCAATGGTTCCATGAATTATTCCAAAGCCGCAAAAGAGGGGGATGTATTGCGGGCAGAGGCCAAGGTCTTTTCCCTGGGTAATCGCAAAGCTGATATCGATGTAGTTATTTACTGCAACGATGAACCGGAACCATACTACTTTATGCGGGGAACGGTTTTTCGCACGGATAAAGAACACGAATTACCTTAAGTTATGGGATTGAGATCCGGCTGAAGAGATTGCTGATATTACTTTTTCTTCCTAAAGATCATCCTTACTTTTATGGGGTAATTTATTTCATTTGTTTTCTGTTTTATTTTCCTATGGAAAGGGAATTTAAACTTCAAACATTAGGCACTTCAAACTTCAAAATTTAGGCACTTCAAACTTCAAACTTCAGATGAAACAAGCATATATTATTGACGGCATCCGCACCCCCATCGGCAAATTCACCGGTTCCCTCTCCCCGGTAAGGGCAGACGATCTGGGCGCCATGGTGATCCGAGAGATCAGCAAGCGCAATCCCAATATTCCAACCGAAAAAATCGACGATGTGATCATGGGTTGCGCCAATCAGGCGGGCGAGGATAACCGCAATGTATCCAGAATGTCCCTCTTGCTTGCCGGACTGCCTTTTACAGTTCCCGGCGAAACTGTCAACCGTTTGTGTGCCTCTGGCATGTCTGCGGTGGTGCATGCCTATCGAGCCATAGCTGCCGGTGAGGGAGAGGTTTTTATCTCCGGCGGTATCGAACACATGACCCGCGGACCCTGGGTGATCTCCAAAGTATCCAAGCCCTTTGGGCGGGATGCAGAAATGCACGACAGCAGCTTTGGCTGGCGCTTTGTCAATCCGCAGATGCACGAGCGTTTTGGTACGGATGCCATGGGACAAACCGCGGAAAACCTGGTGGATAAATTCCATATCAGCCGGGAAGATCAGGATAAGTTCGCCGCCTGGTCGCAGCAGAAAGCAGCCAAAGCCCGGGACAACGGCCGTCTGGCGGAAGAGATCATGCCAGTAAAGATTCCCCAGCGCAAGGGCGATCCTTTGGTATTTGA
>CAZBIF010000009.1:11668-13693 GCA_964492055.1 uncultured Flavobacteriales bacterium | reverse complement strand
GCGGGAAATGCTTCCGGCCTCAATGATGGGGCGGCAGCTACCATGATTGCCTCCGAAGAAGCTATTAAAAAATACCAGCTGAAACCACTGGCCCGCATAGTCAGCTCAGCGGTTACCGGGGTAGAGCCCCGCATCATGGGGATCGGTCCGGTGAAGGCTTCGGAAATAGCCCTAGAGCGTGCGGGACTTAAATTAGAAGAGATGGACATCATCGAACTGAATGAAGCCTTCGCAGCGCAGGTGCTGGCCTGTACCCGGGAGCTGGGCCTGGATGATGATGACGAGCGGATAAATCCGAATGGGGGTGCCATTGCGTTAGGACATCCGCTTGGTGTCACAGGCACTCGCATTTTACATACTGCGGCTCTGCAATTACAGCAAACCGGTAAAAAATATGCGCTCTGCACCATGTGTGTGGGAGTAGGGCAGGGGTATGCCACCATTATCGAAAAAGCATAGCTTTTTCGGAATTATGAATTATGAATTTGAGAATTACGAATAGGAGAATTACCGATTAGCAATTTGTAATTGATAAATTCGTAATTCGTAATTGAATGAATATGAAACTAGAAAACTACGTACAAGGAAAATGGGTCACCGGGGATGGTGAGGGAACGCCGCTCTATAATGCGGTGAATGGGGAAGAAGTGGCCGTAGCCACCACCAAAGGCCTGGATTTTAAAGAGATATTGCAATACGGCAGGCAGGTGGGTAATCCAGCCTTACGGAAAATGACCTTTCAGGAGCGGGGATTGATGTTGAAGAAGTTAGCCCTGCACCTTACCAATCAAAAGGATAAATTCTACGAGATCAGCTTTAAGACGGGAGCTACCCGCATCGACAGCTGGATCGATATTGAGGGAGGTTTCGGCAATCTTTTCGCGAACGCTTCCCTGCGGCGGGAATTTCCCAATCAGCCTTTTCATGTAGATGGGGAAGCCATCGATCTGAGCCGGGGCGGAAAATTTATAGGTCATCACATCATGGTGCCTAAACGTGGCGTGGCGGTGCATATCAATGCCTTTAATTTTCCGGTCTGGGGCATGCTGGAAAAGTGTGCGGTAAACTGGATGGCCGGTGTGCCGGCAGTGGTTAAGCCTGCTACCAATACTTCCTTTCTGACGGAAGCCGTAGTGCGGGAGATCATTAATTCGGAAATTTTACCGGAAGGTTCCCTGCAGTTGATCTGCGGCTCTGCCCGCACCATTCTGGATCATGTGGATTCCCAGGATGTAGTCACCTTTACCGGCTCGGCAGATACAGGGCGTATGCTAAAGGCTAATCAAAACATCATTGACAATGCCGTGCCTTTCAATATGGAGGCCGACTCCCTGAACTGTTCGGTGCTGGGGCTCGATGCCGCTCCCGGCAGCCCGGAGTTCAAACTTTTCATTAAGGAAGTGAAGAAGGAGATGACGGTGAAATGCGGACAAAAGTGTACCGCCATCCGGCGCATCATGGTGCCTGGGCAATACCTGGAAGATGTACAGATCGCCTTAGGTAAAGAGTTAGGCAGGACGGTGATCGGCGATCCGGCGAATAAAGAAACCCGCATGGGGGCCCTGGTGAGTAAGGATCAGGTGAAAGAGGTGCGTGAGCGGATCGCTACCTTGAAACAAACTGCCGAGATCGTTTTCGGAGACCCGGAAAAGGTAGAGGTGCAGGGGGCAGATGCCGAGAAAGGCGCTTTTCTCAGTCCTATTTTGCTCCTGGAAAAAGATCCACGGAAGAACCGGGCGGTTCACGAAGTAGAGGCCTTCGGGCCGGTGAGCACCTTAATGCCCTACGATTCCATTGAAGAAGCCATAGAGTTATCGCATATGGGTAAAGGTTCCCTCTGTGCTTCCATCGCCACTTTTGACGATAAGGTCGCTACGGAATTTACAGTTGGCGCGGCAACCCATCACGGCCGCATCCTGGTGCTGAACCGGGAATCGGCTACCAACAGCACCGGTCATGGTTCACCGCTTCCCACATTGGTACATGGCGGCCCGGGACGCGCCGGGGGAGGCGAAGAGATGGGGG
>CAZBIF010000009.1:0-11636 GCA_964492055.1 uncultured Flavobacteriales bacterium | reverse complement strand
CGCTGCGCCATTCAAGGATCCCCTACTACCATCTCTGAGATTACCGGCATCTATCAGCAAGGCGCCGATTATAAAGAGGCAGAAGATCATCCTTTCAAATACCACTTTGAGGACATTAAACCGGGCATGTCGTTAAAAACCCACAAGCGCACGATAACTGACAGTGAGATCGCCAACTTCGCAAACCTTTCCTGGGACCATTTTTACGCTCACACCGACATTACTTCCCTCTCGCATACCATTTTTGAAAAGAGGGCCGCTCACGGCTATTTTATCCTTTCGGCCGCAGCGGGTTTGTTCGTCTATCCCAACAAAGGGCCGGTGGCAGCCAACTACGGCTTGGATTCCTGCCGCTTTATGCGGCCTATTTATCACAATGATTCCATTTACGTGCGCCTTACCTGCAAAGAGAAAGTAGACCGGGATGTTCGCGGCAAGCAATTTCCGTCGGGTGTGGTAAAGTGGTTTGTGGAAGTGTTTGATCAGGACGATGAAAAAGTAGCAATCGCCACCGTGCTGACCATGGTGGCCAAGAAAAGTCCTTTTGCCGATATCAAACGTGCCAATGTGGAAGAATACCTCAGCAAACTGACAGAGGACACCAAAGCGGAGTGGGGGATGATGAGCCCACAACACATGCTGGAACATCTGGAATTCGTTTTCAATATTGCCAAGGGGGACATAGAAGTGCCGATCAATACCCCGGAAGATCAGATCGAAAAATACCAGGACAGCCTGTACAACTACCGCCCTATGCCTCGCAATTACCAGCACCCCATGTTGAAGAAAGGCAAGACCGAAAAACTGCAACACGCCAACCTGCAGCAAGCCAAGGAAGCTTTTTTAAAAGCCTGGGATGAATATGAAACGTTTTTCAAGGAAAACCAGGGCACAGAGACCAATCACGTAACCTTCGGCAAACTGAATAAAGACCTTTGGGATCTGCTTCATAGAAAGCATTTGCATCATCATTTTGAACAGTTTAATTTAATTACGAATGAGTGAATTATCAATTACGAATTACGAATTGGAGAATTATGAATTACGAATTATGCTCTCCGGTTGAAGGTTTAGTAAAATAAGTGATTATTAATCAGTTCAAAATAAAATCATGAAAAAAGGAAATATTATACAGGAAAAAAGTTTTGCTTTTGCAGCTAAGATCAGTCGGTTGTGTTTTGCGTTGCAGAAAGAACACAAAGAATATGTGCTGACCAGGCAATTGCTCAAATCCGGCACTTCCATAGGAGCAAATGTTGAAGAAGCGATAGGTGGACAAAGCCGGAAAGATTTCTATGCCAAACTCACCATTTCCTATAAAGAAGCCGGGGAAACCCATTATTGGATCCGCTTGATGGCAGAAGTAGAATTGATCGATAAGGCTCAAAAGAATGAATTGCTGGCAGAAGTGGATGAATTGTTGAAGATCATTGGCTCTATTCAGAAAACTCTGCGGAGCAATTCGTAATTAAAAAATTCGTAATTCCTAATTAATATTATGACAGAAGCATACGTAACTATAAATAAAAAAGACAATGGATTAGCCACCATCGAATTCTTTCATCCCAAGCATAATTCCCTGCCATCGGATATACTAGCCAAACTGGCCAAGACCATTGAAGAAGCGGGTAAAGATGATGAAGTAAAAGTCATTGTTTTAAAAAGTGGAGGCGACCGTACTTTTTGCGCGGGAGCAAGTTTTGATGAATTGATCTCTATCAATGATTTCCCTACCGGAAAGGAGTTTTTTATGGGTTTCGCCCGGGTGATCAATGCCTGCCGGAAATGCCCCAAGCTGATCATTGGACGCGTGCAAGGCAAAGCCGTAGGCGGTGGAGTAGGGGTAGCCTCTGCGGTGGATTACTGCCTGGCTACTAAATACGCCTCCGTAAAACTTTCGGAACTGAATATCGGCATCGGCCCATTCGTGGTGGGACCGGCGGTAGAGCGCAAAGTGGGTATTTCCGCCATGAGCCAGATGACCATCAACGCAGATCACTTCTACGATGCGGAATGGGCCAAAGAAAAAGGATTATATGCCGAAGTGCACGAAAGTGCTGAAGAGCTTGATGCAGCCGTGCAAAAGTTAGCGGACTATTTACTGAGTAAAAACCCGGAAGCCCAGCAAAAGCTGAAAGCCATCTTCTGGCAAGGTTGCGAAAACTGGAATAAACTGCTTGAACAGCGGGCAGAAATGAGCGGTAAGCTGGTATTGAGTAAATACACGAAAGACATTTTAAGCAAGTATGCTTAAAATGAATTACGAATTCGGGAATTATGAATTACGAATAGTTTAATGAGGAATTACGAATTGGGGAATTACCAATATGCCAGCTTGTTTAGGTAAATTTCAATAACTGCTGATAAACACCATTCATACACTATTTAATTATCTGATTGATTCCCACCGCGCAATGAAAGTCTTATTTAGTATCTTTGAATTGTAAATCAATTGAGTCTGTTATTATGAAATACCTCTCTGCATTAATTTTAGTAATTTGCTCCACCTGGGTTTGGGGGCAGCAGAAAGAACTCTGGATTAGTTCGGAAAAAGGTGGAGTTCATCAAATAGGTACTCTGCTAGGAAAGGAATTAGATAATCAGAATTCGGAAACAACTGCACATCATTTTAAACGGAATACGGGTTATGGACCTGCTTTAAGTTACTATACGGCCAGCAATGGAAAATCTTATGGCACTCATGAATCAGACAACTATCCCTCTACCACCTTACCGCGTCTTTGGGAATATGATCAGAATGTTGATTCATTAAAGATTTTGTATGTTTTTAATAATGCTGAGCCTCGAGTAATGGGGGAACTGACCCATGGTATTCTATGGGGCATTTCAACTAGCGGAGGCACTAACAATCGCGGATTTCTATTTCAGTATAATTTAGGTACCGCTAAATACTCCGTTTTACTTCATTTCAATAAACATAATATATCACCGATTCATGCTTCTGCTATTAAAGCTGATAATTTTATTTATGTTTATTCATGGGAAGGCCAGTTTAATAACCAATCCAATATCATTAAATACAATTGGATTAATAATAATTCTTCCATAGAATATTCAACTTCGGGCCCACCCATGGGTGCCCTGGTGTTGGATAGTTCTAAAAGTAAGATATTCTTTTCTAGTGGTAATAGTATTAAGGAATATGACCTGTCAGCAAAAAGTTTCAATTATTCAAAATATCTTGATACTGCCATTTGCGGTATATATAGTACTTCCTTAATTTATTTTAAAGACGAATTCTATTTGGCTACCAGAAAGGGACGAAAGGGATTTGGAGCCATTTCAAAATATAATCCTTATTCTAGAAAAATAACTCATTTGATAGATTTGGATAGTAATCATCAGCATTCTAAATTATTTGCCTTGGAGAATGAGCAATATATTTTTTGTAATGCATTGTCAGATTCAACCAACTACAATTATACTAATTTCAAGCTGGATACTCTTCAAGATCGGTTGGACTTCCTATTTCATTCAGATATTCGACTAGAAAATATCTACACTCAAATAGATTCATTGCACTGGAGAGGTAATTCTGACCATGGAGTAATAGAATTAGATTCGTCCAACTGGAACCAAAAGTTAAAAAGGGGTTATGGTCGTGGAATTCTAGGTGAAAAACCGGAAGATTTTGTATTTGATAACAGACGAAACCTCTATGGGACTTTTGGAGGACCCAGTGAAGGCACTCCAATTCTATATAAATTTAACATCCACACTCAGAAGTTTAAGATTCTTCAAAATGCAGATCGAATTAAAATGGCTGGTATTTCTTGTAAAATGCTTTATGATTCGGCCAGTAAACACATTGTCGGGACATATCTTTATAAAAATCCCGATAATAATTTCTATCTAAAGGGAGGGGTTTACCAAATCGACCTTGCTACCGACTCAGTAAGTTATAAAAGTTGGCCTGTAGATATCAATGAAGCCAGTTTCGTCGATCAGGCGAATGGTTGGTTTTATGGTTACGGTTACTTCGAACATCCTACGTCTTATAGTCAGAATCGGGGTTATGTCATTGCTTATTCTCCTTATATAGATTCTCTGAGGATATTGAGGTGGATCGATTATAAATTAGCTAGGGACGCGGTTCGTTATCAAAATTTGGGAATATCTCATGATGGAGATACCACCCTATACTATCAGGATGATAATAAGATTATGGCAGTAAGTGGAAAAAGCAGCTTAAGCTTCTCTGTGATCGCCCCTTCAAATAATCGCTACCGATATTTTTGGCTAAAGCATCGCAGAGGAACCAATTTGCTATACGCAGCGCGATACAATACAATGTTGAAAAAAACTGATTTGGTAGAGATCAATACAGTAACCAAAAACCTGCAAGTTCTAATCTCCGATAGTTTACATTCAGATATGTTTCCGGATTACCAACTTAAGGATGATGCCATATATTTTAAAAAGGAGGCAGGAAATAGTAGTCAAATGGGTGGGATTATGAAATACGATATCAGCCAGGATAGCCTGTATTGGGTTCATCAATTTGACAGTACAAACGGCTTTCAATCACATTTTGAAGTTCTGGATGTATGCCGGCCGGCTATTGTTGATCAATTAAATCTGTTGGATGATACCATCTGTTCTCCTCAGAAATTATCATTTAAAGTAGACTCACATCTGATTTTGGATAATCATCATTTTAACATTTATGTAAACGATACCACTCAGATCTATCAGCGCAGCACAAATGGAAAATTTCAGGTACAAATAGATTCTACTACTACTATTTATGTGAGAGGGGATTCCGGTTGTGCTCCAATATCTGATTGGAAGTACTTTACCGTGACCATTGATTCCGGATATAGTGATTCTACACGGTTAAATCAAACAATTTGTTATAATGGCAATTATATTTTTCCTGACGGTGATACTATGATAGGTATAAAGAATACAATCAGCGATACCAGCATATTGCAAGCCAGTCGTTCAGGATGTGATAGTGTAGTGATAACCAGATTAATCCCCTCTAAAATTGAATCGAATAATTATGACACGCTTTGTACCGGAAGTTACTTCATTCGTCCTACTGGAGATACCTTATTTAACATAACCACTGATCTGATTGATACTGCTATACTGAGGACTTATGATCAGGCGTGTGATAGCTTTATCTATACTCAGGTTTTGGTGGATTCTCTGAATTTAGCAGTGGATAGGGTAAATAAATCAATCTGGAACACCGAATTGAGAGTAAAAGCAAGCAATTATACTTATCAGTGGTTTGATTGTGATAGTATGCAGCTAATTCAAGGGGCTAACAGCCGAATATTTACCGCAACCAAAAATGGTCGCTATGCCGTCATATTAGACGATTTAAATTGCCGAGATACAAGCAATTGCTACCCAATAAATAGTCCTTTGCTCACGATAGTTCTTCATAAACCTGATTCAATTAGTGATTCAACCATGTTAAAGGGGTCGCCACTTAACAAGTCTAAATTTAAAATTCGCCATCAGCATTCAATTGAAGTGAGTATCTGGCCCAACCCCACTGTTGATCATGTACAGATTACTTCACCAATGTTCAATAACCTTCAAATACGTCTATTTGACTTTCAGGGTAAGTTGCTTTTTGAAGGTAAAATGAGTCAAGATCCCCAGCACATAAAATTGCCTAGTAGTACGGGATTATATCTTTTAGAAGTTCTTGATCGGCAAGGTAATTATACCACCCGATACATTTGGAAGAAGTAACTTTATCATAGAAGTAACATTCATATCCACGGAAGATTTATTTAATTCGTAATTAAATCATTCGTAATTCGTAATTAAATAATGATCTATATGTTCAAAGACTTCATTCCCGTAGTGCACCCCACTGCATTTGTGCATCCACAGGCCGCTGTTACAGGCAATGTAATTATTGGTAAAGACGTTTACATCGGACCGGGGGCGGCCATCCGGGGCGACTGGGGCGGCATTGTGATCGAAGACGGTTGCAATGTACAGGAAAACTGCACCATCCACATGTTTCCCGGGATAACGGTCACTTTGCAGGAACAGGCCCACATCGGGCACGGGGCTATCATTCACGGAGCACAGATCGGAAAGAATGTGCTGGTGGGCATGAATGCCGTGATCATGGATGAAGCAGTGATCGGCGATGAGTGCATTGTAGGTGCCCTGAGTTTTATCAAAGCCAAAGAAGAGTTTGAAAAACGTTCTCTGATCGTGGGCAACCCGGCGAAAAAGATCAAGGAAGTAAGCGAGGAAATGATCGCCTGGAAGACGAAAGGTACCCAACTGTACCGGCAGTTACCGGAGGAAATGAGAAACGGATGGGAGGAAGTAGAGCCCCTCACCGAAATTCCGGCCGACCGCCCCCCTCAGGAAAACCTCTACCAGACCTGGGAGCAGATCAAAGGAAGAAAATAGTATATTTACTTTTTACCAGATTAACGTATATGAAAAAGCTACTGCTTCTGACATTGACTTTCATTTTAGTCACAATTAACGCTCAACTTAAAGCTTCCCATTTGGTGGGCGGGGAGATCACCTGGGAATGTACCGGCAACGGCAGGTATGTGTTTAAGATGAAGATCTACCGGGATTGTACGGGAATCGATTATACTTTTATAAAAGAATCATTAACTATTACCGGAAGCCCCCTTCCAAGGGATAGTAATAATCAAACTATCAACTCAATTACTTTAAATCCCGATACAGCTTTTGATATATCACCTTCCTGTGATGCACTTGGATATTCCATAGGATGTTTTTCAAATATAAACGATGGAGCATATCAGGAATTTCGTTATCAATCGGATCCTGTTTATTTAAAAGGGGTACCACCAGTTGCTGTCTGAAATTTGTATTTTCCTGTAAGCTGTTGTATAGGGAGGTTTGATAACTTAACTTATCCACATTCATTAACTCCGAATACGCTATTAAGGGCTACTATGTATCCTGAAAAGAGTCAAAATGTCCTGAATTTGTGTAGCAATAACTCACCTGAATTTGCCGAAAATATTGACTACTATAGTTGTAGAGGACTACTTAAGCAAGCCAACCACAGTGTCGTGGATATTGATGGGGATAGTATTGCTTATCATTTTGACCAGTCATACAGTTATAAATATCCATATACTAATCTCACTCCAGTTGATTATAAGCAGGGATATAGCTTTAACAATCCGACACCCAATAAAGTCTTCGACAGTACCAACTCGTCATCCCAGCTGGACTCGCTAACTGGTATGTTAACCTATAAAATAAACTCAGGGGGCCCACAAGCTGGTGAATATCTCATAGTTATTAGGGTAGATGAATACCGGCAAGGCGCTAAGATAGGTTCCATATTTCGGGAATATCCCATCTTTGTTCCTTACTGTAGCCCTGGTCCTTACACGCCTGGTTTGAAAATAACCGCAAATACCCCCGGTTTAAACAACTACGTATTACCTTCGAGCTATACTGTCACAGTAGCGGCAAAAGAAAATATCCTCCTGGATTTCAATCCCTTTCTCAGAGGTACTGGAGGGAATATCCATCCAGAAACTACCATTACTTTATCATCTGAACAGTTTAGCCGAAGTGCAACCATTGATACTCTCTGCGATATTCCGCCTTGTGCCTTGCCTTTTCATTCTAGTCAATTTCAGTTTGATAGTCTCAAACAAGAATACAAGGGAAATATCAATGGCCTTAACTGGCAGACGAATTGCAATCACCTGGATAGCAATGGCAAAGCAAAAACCTATCAGTTTCAAATCAAAACCGAAACGGATTTATGTGATTCGCTGTATGTAAATACCGCAACTATTCATGTAGAGGTGGTACCGGGAAATCCGGAAAAGCCCGATCTATTTTGTGTGAATGGCCGTAATAAGCATGTTTCTCTCACCTGGGATACCGCCGGGGTGTCAAAACAAAATTTTCAGTATTGGAGTGTTTACAGTTCAAGGCTAAACGGACAGTTTGAATTGGTTGATACCATAGAAACATTTTCCAATCGGTACCCTGGTAAAGTTCATGCTAGCTTTCCACGACCTGATTCAGGAATTTTTCCTCAGGTTTTTGTTCAGGCCCATGTGCGTAATTGCAATTACATTGGTGCTAATAGTCCAAGCGATACAGTTGGCAGGGTCGCCACCGCCAGTCAGGTAAATGATGAATTGGTGGTGCAGATGTCTCCGGCGACCTTAGGAGAACTGACATTCAGATGGGCAAAATGCGATCCCTTAACTGAATTGCCGGTGGATCAAAACTACTTTACCGGAGGGCGAAATTTTAAACCTGCTGATTCTGGGTATTATTGGGCTGAATTTATCAGTACGGGTTTTTGTGGGGGAGTTACCAATTGTGTGTATTATCGAAAACCAGTTGGCTTAGATGAGCAGGTGATAAGCAAAGTTTCCATTTACCCCAATCCCACCTCCGGCACCTTCTACTTCGACTCAGAGGAAATAGTTCCCTGCAATTATGAGATCCGGAACGTGGAAGGCAAGCTGATCCAGGCCGGCAGGTTGGATAATCTGAATAAGGCTGCTATTAACCTCAATGGCCCGGCGGGGGTTTATTTTATACAACTTATTGCTGAAGATGGGATGAGATTAACCAAAAAGCTCATCAAATGGTAATAAAAGCCAATAAATAAGGCAACCCGGCCGGAAAATTCCCGTCGTAAAAAAAAGTTTAAAGCCAAGGGCCATGAAACGTATACTACTATTTTTCATATTTATTACCTATACCCTATCTCAAGTTCAGGCCAACCATGCTTCCACCAAGGGTGAAATTTACTGGGAATGTTTACCGAACGGGAAATTTGTATTTCATGCTACTACTTATTTCAGTTGCGCCGGTATTCCCGCTTCTTTTAGAAATGAAACCTTAAAAATCGCAGGTACCTCTTTGCCGCGCGATAGCAACAACAGCACCATTAGCAGTATTACCGTTAAACCTGACCGCGTAAAATGGAATGCGCGAAATCAGGGAAAGTTAATGCCGGTCTGCGACTCTACCACTTCCCAGGCACCCTGTTATTATAAGGCATATTTTTATAAAAGTGATCCCATTCGCTTGCATGGAACCCCACCTGCTTCCGGTTGGAGATTTGCCTTTGAACTGCCATGTTGCAGGAATTCTGCTGAAAATATTAATGCCGGTTCGAACGGCATTTTATTGCAGGCAATGATGTATGCCAATGGGCGCACCGATACCTGTTTTGATAATTCACCCTACTTTGCCGCCCCTCCCGAACCGTTCATCTGCCGAAAAATAAACACCAATGTCAATTTTGCCGCTCAGGACCCTGATGGGGATTCCCTGGTTTACGTCTTTGACAGGCCTTATAACGGCTCAGCATCCAATCCGGTGCCCGTAAGTTATAAGTCCGGTTATAGTTCTACCAACCCCACCCCGGATGCTACTTTCGATTCCCGAAATGTGGCTGCGAACCTCGCCCCCACCACGGGTTTACTTAATCTGGAGGTATGGAACGGAGGCCCTTTAGTTAAACAATATGCTGTAGTAGTGCGGGCAGATGCCTACCGGGACAAAAGTCTGATGAGTTCCACTTACCGGGAAATTTATTTTGAATTCAACGATTGTCCCACTGCCGATTCCAATAAAATAAATCAGCCTCCCAAGGTTATAGCCTTAAATGCCACCACTTCCCTTCACGATATCCGGGATACGGTAACGGCCGGGGACTTTGTGAATATCCGCTTGTTGATCAATGATGCGGATAGTGTAAACGGACAACCTCAAAAGCTGTACACTTCCCTGGCCGGACAGAGCTTATCGGTGAACCGGTTTATCCCCAGCAGGTGTCCTCATCCAAAAGATAGTGCATGTGCGGTGATTTTTCCTACACCGGTTTATGATTCGCTAAGGTTAACCTATGTAAATAAAGGAATTGGAAGTGATACACTCGATTTGATATGGCAAACCGATTGCCAGGACCTTGGTGCAAACCAATCCGCTAAAACCCACCAATTCACGGTGAAGGTAGAGGACGGGCATTGTCCCATACCCGCTACCCTATTTAAGCAAATTCGGATTACCGTTTTACCCAAAACCGGTTGTAATACCATTACCTCCGTTTCTTCCTTTAGCTTTGCTGAAGAAATGATCTTCTATCCCAATCCATCCCAGGGTTTGATAAATATTAAGCTAACCGGTAAAGAAAAATGGCTCTATACGTTATTTAGTATGGAAGGAAAAGTGGTATTGCAGGGAAACTTTAGTGGCAGCAACTTATACAGCTTGCAATTGCCGGAAAATGAAGGGGTTTATTTTCTGAGGTTGACCAATGGCGATGAAACTCTCCAGAAAAAAATCATTCGCTACTAAACCAAAAGATTTATCGTAAACGGATAAAATTTTCGCTTTATTGGTTCTTTCTAAATAAGCTGCGGTTGTTTGGTTAATTTTACTTTCTCTTAGCGATTTTTCGCAAGGGAAACTAAACCAACCATGGACCAGCTAACCGAATTTTTCAGCGGATTGTTCGCTACTGATAAGTGGCCTCCCCGCTGGTTTTGTGGCTACTGGTCCGATTTTCACGGCTGGCTCTATATCTTCTCCGACCTACTTATCTGGTTTGCGTACATGTGCATTCCTGTCATTCTCATTCGCTATGTACGCCTGAAGAAAGGAGTCCCCATGCCCAGGGTTTTCTGGATTTTCGGGGCATTTATATTCCTTTGCGGCCTCACCCACCTGATCGATGCCATCATTTTCTGGGAACCCATTTACCGTTTTAGTGCCTTGGTTAGGTTAATTACAGGAATTGTTTCCCTTTCTACAGTAGTGGCGTTAATACATTATTTTGAAGCTGCCCTGGGTCTGAAAACCAGTAAGGAATTCGAATTTGAACTCAATTACCGCAAACAGGCTGTGAAGGAACTAAAGCGCTCCAATAAAGACCTGGCCGACTTTGCCCACATTGCTTCGCATGACCTGCAATCCCCCCTTACCACCATAAAAGCCTATCTGGAATACCTGAACAAACATTATGCTCCCCAGCTGGATGAAAAAGGGGAACGCATGATCAGTACTACCGTGAGTTCAGTCAATCGCATGCAAACCCTGGTTGACGACCTCCTGAGTTTTTCCCTGGTGGGCAAAAAGAGCAAGATCACCGCAGTAGATCTTAATGAGGTGATCCATCATATAGAGAATGATATGGCCGTAGACCTGGCTAAAAAGGAAGCAAAGATCAGGTTTAAGAACCTGCCCACCATTCAGGCAGACCGCTCGGAGATCCACCTGGTAATGTACAACCTGATCAACAACGGCATCAAATACCAGAAAGAAGGAATTAAACCGGTGATCAGGATCACTGCCGAAGGGCGGGGAGCATACTGGGAGATTAGAGTACAAGATAACGGTATTGGCATAGAAGAGAAGAACCTGCAAAAGATATTTAAACTGTTCCATCGCCTGCACGCCAAGAATGAATACGAAGGCACCGGAATAGGACTGGCCACGGTAGCCAAGATCATTGAACGATACGGAGGATCCATTAAAGCCGAAAGTCAGTTTGGCAAGGGGACCACCTTTATTATTAACTTGCCCAAACTAATTAAACTAACTTCTCAGTATGACCCAGAAGATCAGTAGTATTTTGCTCATTGATGATAATCCGGATGACA
>CAZBIF010000008.1:31669-32674 GCA_964492055.1 uncultured Flavobacteriales bacterium | reverse complement strand
ACCCTTCCCCCCTTGGGTTCCATATTGATCATTTCCCCCTTGCGCTGGTTCACCATTTCGATGGCTTTTCCGCTTACGTTTTCCGGAAGGTCGATGGTCAACTCTTCCACCGGCTCCATTTTCTGCCCGTCAATTTCTTTAATGATCACCTGTGGCTGCCCGATCTGCAATTCATATCCTTCCCTTCGCATGGTCTCTATCAGTACGGAAAGGTGCAGCACCCCCCGACCAAATACATTGAAGGAATCTGCCGAACCGGTCTGCTCCACCCGCAAGGCCAGGTTTTTCTCCAGTTCCTTTTCCAGTCTTTCCTTTACGTGCCGGGAGGTGACGAATTTACCTTCCTTACCGAAAAAGGGGGAATCGTTGATGGTAAAGAGCATACTCATGGTAGGCTCATCGATGGCGATGGCCGGCAAGGCTTCCGGGGCTTCACTATCGGCGATGGTATCCCCGATCTCAAAACCTTCAATCCCTACAACTGCGCAAATGTCCCCGGCTTCTACCTTATCTACTTTGGCTTTACCAAGACCTTCAAATACATATAATTCCTTTACCCGGCTTTTCATCTTACTTCCATCCCGTTTGATCAGACTAATGGGTTGGTTTCTTTCAATGGTTCCCCGGTTCACCCGCCCTATGGCGATCCTTCCGATAAATGAAGAATAGTCCAGGGAAGTAATTTGCATTTGCAAGGTGCCGGGAATAGGCTTCGGAGCGGGAATTTGCTCCAGAATAGCTTCCATAAGGGCGGTAATATCCTCTTTGGGTTGCTTGTAATCTTCACTCATCCAGCCTTGCTTGGCCGAACCGAAGATGGTGGTGAAATCCAGTTGTTCTTCGGTAGCACCCAGGTTGAACATCAGGTCAAATACCTTTTCCTGGGCAATATCAGGGGTGCAGTTTTCCTTATCTACCTTATTTACTACCACAATGGCTTTGAGCCCCAGTTGTATGGCCTTTTGCAATACAAAACGAGTCTGTGGCATGGGGCCTTCGAAGGCA
>CAZBIF010000008.1:30962-31659 GCA_964492055.1 uncultured Flavobacteriales bacterium | reverse complement strand
CTACTTCCCCACCGAAATCGGCGTGACCGGGGGTATCGATGATATTGATCTTCACATCCTTGTAAAATACGGAAACGTTCTTGGAAAGGATGGTGATGCCCCGTTCCCGCTCCAGTTCATTGCTGTCCATGATCAGTTCCCCGGGTGTTTCGTGTTCGCTGAACAGTTTGCCGGCATGCAGCATTTTATCTACCAGGGTGGTTTTTCCGTGGTCTACGTGGGCAATGATGGCTATATTTCGAATCTTCATAATCTATTTTGAGGGCGCAAAAGTACTGCTATTCTGGAGGCTGTAATTAAACTCCCTTTTATTTAAGTTTGTCCGTCAATGAAATGTTTGAGCTGGCTGTTTGTTTTACTTTTCTTCACAGGGTCTTTTCTGCCTGCGCAGGTGGTTAGCCCGGAGCATTTGAATACACAGCAAAAAAAAGTTGCTCAAGACCAGCTCAATGTTTTGCAAGCATTTAAGAATAAGCAATACGACTTTATAACATCACGGCTTAACCAAAAATTAGCTAAAAAGATGGATAGCAGCCGTCTGAAAAAGGTATGGCAGAAACTGTCTGAAGGAACAATTGCTTGCGGAGATACTATTGATTTTGGTTACAAAACGGTTGGTGAGGATACTTTTTACCTCATGGGTTTTTCCTGCGGGAAAGAAAAATACGATCTGGAGATCAGCCTGGAAGCGGGCAGC
>CAZBIF010000008.1:28522-30952 GCA_964492055.1 uncultured Flavobacteriales bacterium | reverse complement strand
GGAAATCGCTTTACTTTCGCCCCTATACTTATAAAAAGTGGACCCCTCCCCCCTATGCTGCTGTGGAACGATTTACAGAACAACCAATCAAGATTGGACACGACAGCAGTTTGAGCGGCCGGTTTACTTTACCCAAAGGAGCAGATCACTTTCCAATAGTAGTGATGGTCCACGGCTCCGGCCCCAACGATATGGACGAAAGCCTGGGGCCTAACAAATTATTCAAGGACCTTGCCTATGGACTGGGAAGCGAAGGAATTGGCAGCCTGCGGTATAACAAGCGAAGCTATGAGCATGCTGATGCATTGAAAGCCGACCTGTTGAACGTAACCATTGATAATGTCATTGTAGATGATGCCATAGCCGCAATTGAACAAGCCCGTAGCCTGACCAAGGGTAAAGTGATTTTACTTGGCCATAGTCTTGGCGGTCATCTCTCGCCGCGCATTGCTGAATTTGCCAAACCGGATGCGGTGATCCTTTTAGCAGGTAATGCCACACCGCTGGAGGATATAATCCTCCCCCAACTGGAATATATCATGAAATACGATTCTACAACTTCCCTGAATGAATTTCAGTACAATGCGCTGAAATATCAGATCAGCAATCTGAAAGAAGGAAAGTTTGACTCCACCACCATCGGGACTTTGCCCTTCGGTCTGCCGGGAAAGTTCTGGCAAAGCTTACTGGCTTATGATCCTATAGCAGCGGTATCTCAGCAAACTATCCCCTATCTGGTATTGAATGGCAGCAGGGACTACCAGGTGCCTCCTGCAGAAGTAGAGAAATGGGCAGCCCATTTAAAACACCCTTATTCCCAGACCCGGGTTTTTGAGAAGTTGAATCACATGTTCTATGCAGGTGAAGGGGTGTTGATCCCTTCGGAATATGAAAAACGGGCCCATGTGGAAGAAGAAGTAATGCACCACATCATAAAGTGGGTTAAAAAGTTACCTGAATGAAGCGCCCCTCCGGATTAGCTGGGATGATGGTGGTCCTGCTGGTTTTGGTACTGGGATGCCATTACCTTTACAAAGGACGCATGGATCTGTATCCTGCCTATGTACATGCCTGGACCCAATCCGACCGCCTGGCGCTGGCGATGAACTTTCAGGAAGAAGGTTTCGATTTCTTTCATCCTTCCACTTATAATTTGCTTACCAAAGACGGGGTTACCCAGGTAGATTTTCCCATTCACGACTTTGCAGTAGCCTTGCTGAGCGATCAATTCAATTGGCAGCTGATCCCCACTTTCCGATATTATAATCTGATCTACACCATTATCGGTTTACTTTTTTTGTACCTAAGCATACGTCAGCTTGGAGGGTCTTTCAGCAGGGCTTTGTTCAGTGTGGTTTTTATTCTCACCATCCCTTATTTTACTTACTATGCAAATGGTTTTTTGCCTTCCATTCCCTCTTTTGCCAATTTATTGATCGCTTTTTATTTCATCATCCGCTACCAACAGCAAAACCGGGTGAAAGATCTGATTCTGGTCGCTTTGTTCCTGGGTATAGCTGCCCTTTCCCGCCTGCCTTTTTTCATCTTTCTGTTTGCTTTTTTCCTCAGCCGGCTTTGGGGGATGTGGAAAAGGAAGCGACTGTTGATTCAGGAAATTAGTATACTCCTTATTCCTATTATGTGTTTTGTCGCTTACTTCCTCTACAATCAATCCCTGGGTCGGGAGTACGGCAGCATGTTTCTGGGCGGTATGTTGCCTTTTAAAAGCGTAGGTCATTTTACCGAAGTTATATTTGGAGCTATCGACCGTTGGGGCATAGAACTTTTACCCCCTTATCATTTGGTTCTTCTTGCCTTATTGCTTTATGCCGCTTTGTTCCAGTTTCGGAGGGAATCCTTTCCCAACCGCCTCTTTACCTCTCTTTATTTTTATTTGCTCATCTGCTTTTTCGGCGTATTGATTTATTTTATTTTATTGGGGCAACAATTTCTGGATCACGATTACTATTACATTGATAGCTGGCTCCCGCTGTTGGCCTTATGCTGGATACTCACAGTAGTGGGGGTGCGAATCCCCAATAAATGGTACACTCCGCTTAGTATATTGGGAATGTTCTTTTTCTTTTATTTTTTCAGTTTCGCCAAAAGCAGCCTGGATCGCCGCTACACCCCCACCTATGATGATCGGATATATTACCAATTCCGAATATTCGGAAATTCCACAAAAGACATTCAAGAGTGGACCTCTAAAGATGACACCTTACTGATATTGGATGCCAATTCCACCAACATACCCTTTACCCTCTGGAAGAGAAAGGGATATACTTTATTGAGCAGTAAGAAGGAAATAGTACAAGCCGGGCTGGATACACTACCTTACAATTATGTGGTTTTGGCAGACAGCATGTTCTTTCTGGATACTTATAAGGACTTTTCCGCCATCACTGAAAAACTGGAGCGGGTAAAAGG
>CAZBIF010000008.1:27067-28512 GCA_964492055.1 uncultured Flavobacteriales bacterium | reverse complement strand
GAAATAACCTGATCACATTATATAAATACAAGCAGGGAGATAAAGAAGTCGATTTTTTTGAGAACCGGATTTTAGACTGGCAAACTGATTTTGAAGGCGCCCAAACAGTTTCATGGCATGGCAACACACTTACCACCGTTGAACATTCCCCTTCCTATGGGAATAGTATGTTTATTGCAGCTAAAGAAGAATTTAACCTGACTATTCGGGATACAGTGCAGCAACTTATTCCTGATAAGACGGTTGAGGTAATGATAAATGCGGATTATTACCGCAATGATAGTGTGGAAATTCGATTGGTTTTGCAGGCAGGAAAGGGGATCTATCAAGCCAGTTATTTAAGTTCGGAAGTAAAAGACCCGATGGTTTGGACGAGGGTGTGGCATCGCTTCCAAATTCCTGCCGGCAGCCTGCAAAGTGGCGATGAACTGGTAGTTTATTACTGGAATCCCCATCAGGATTCGATTTATATAGATAATTATCATCTTTTAATATTTCAATAATGGATAACATAAGTTATAGAGGATTTGTGGTTCGGGAAAATGAAAACGGGCCGATCAGCAGGCAGATCGAACAAAGGCAGATCAGCGATTTGCCTTCCGGAGAAGTAGTAATTGAGGTAAAATATGCTGCACTTAATTACAAGGATGCGCTTTCCGCCAATGGCCACAAAGGGATTACCAGAAAGTATCCACATGTTCCAGGCCTGGATGCCAGCGGAGTAGTAGTCCATTCCGAGTCAGATAAATTCAGGAAGGGAGATGAGGTGATCATGACCTCCTATGATTTTGGCATGAATACTTCCGGAGCATTTCAGGAATATGTGCGGGTTCCGGAAAACTGGCCGGTGAAATTACCCAAAGGATTGAGCCTGGAAGAAAGTATGGTTATCGGCACCGGGGGATTTACAGCTGCCCTCGCTTTATACAAAATGGAGCAAATGGGTCAACAACCCAGGATGGGGCCAATCGCGGTTACCGGGGCTACCGGAGGGGTGGGTAGCATGGCCGTAGAAATCCTGGCGCTGAATAGATATGATGTTATCGCTTCCACAGGAAAGAAAACAGAGAGTGACTACCTGAGGGAATTAGGCGCAAAGCAGGTGGTGGACCGGGATTTTGTAAATGACCAAAGTGGCAAGCCTTTACTGGCGTACAAATGGGCCGGGGCGATTGATACGGTGGGTGATAGCACCCTGGCTACCTTACTCAAAGCCTGCAACCGCAATGGCAATATTGCGGTATGCGGATTGGTACAATCCCCGGAACTGCACACTACGGTTTATCCCTTTATTTTAAATGGCGTAAATTTACTGGGTGTGGAAACCGCCGAAACTCCACGGGATCTGCGGTTAAAAATATGGGAGCTGCTGGCCAAAAAATGGAAACCGCAGCAATTGAACAAAGTAAAAAAGATCATCACATTGGAGGAACTTGAAACTCACA
>CAZBIF010000008.1:23368-26987 GCA_964492055.1 uncultured Flavobacteriales bacterium | reverse complement strand
TTCAATTGATGCTGGCTGGTAAATCCAAAGGTCGGGTAGTAGTCAGGTACTAATTACGATTGAACAATCACATTTATAATAAAAAGACTCCTGAAGGGAAATCAAATGACACATAAATTAGTAGGAAAAATTAGCTGGGTTGTATTTATAAGTCTGGGAATAGGGCTGAGTGGCTGCGACGATAATGAAGAAGAAGACCTGACCCCTGCCCCGCCGGTAATTGCTGAAGGCCCTACCCAGACTTTGGCAGAAATTGTTATAATGAATGAACATACCGACAGCTTGCTTTTGGCCTTGCAGCATACCGGAATGGTTTCCACCTTTCAGGGAAGCTCCAAACTTACTTTGTTTGCTCCCACCAACTCTGCTTTTGCAGCGCTGATTGCAAGCGATACCGTGGGCTGGAACCGCATTACCGATGTGCCGGTTCAGGTTCTAACCCAACTCCTGATGTATCATGTTACCACGGGACAACTCATGACTGCAGACATGAGAGATGATCAATATATTCCCACTCTCAATGATAACTCCCCCAATCGCAATAATACGGTTATTGAGATGGATACGGAGGCAGGTGTATGGTTGAATAATAGGGCTCGCATTACCCATAGCAATGTGGAAGCAACCAATGGGGTGATCCATATGATCGATTCGGTTCTGATGCCGCAGAATGTTGTTCAACTTGGATTAGCAGATGAACGATTTAATATGCTGGTAAGCGCGGTATCCTTGTTCGGAGATACCTTAACGGATGTTCTATCAGCCAAAACAGCTGGGGGCATTACTGTCTTTGCCCCGGTTGACAGCGCATTTCAGGCATTTTTGAATGCTAATTCATATACCAGCTTACAGGATATACCTAGGAATACTTTAAAAAGCATACTGGAATATCATATCCTTAGCGGAACTAATGCCCGGGCTGCTGAATTGACTCAGGATAAAATGTTAAATACCCTCAACGGCAACAGCTTACAGGTGGACCGCAATAATGGAATACAGTTGGTTACCGGAAACAGTATGCAGGGTAATGTCGATATTATCGCATTTAATATACAAGGAACCAATGGGGTGATACACGCCGTGGATCAACTTCTGTTACCAAATTAAATAGTAGTTAAAAAAAATCCCTCCCGGCTGTGTCAGGAGGGATTTAACTATATAGGTTATTTTGGATTATTCTACCTTAAAGGTATCCTCTGCCATATTTTTGTTTAACTCGTAGGTTTCCACCTCAATATCAAAAGCCATGGGTCCTTGTTTGCCTGAGCCGCCAAAAGGCATCTTTAGTCCGTTTACTTCCTTGTAATCTGAATAACGGTATTCTACCATAAAGGTACCCTGGGGTGTTTCCTGCATGGACTGAACCCCAAGCAATAATTGATCATCCGTGGCATAATAGCGGCTTTCTTTATCACCGTTGGGGTAGGTTACTTCCACCACATAAGTTTCTTCCCCCATGGTATTAACATCAACTCCTTTTAATTCTGTCTGATAGTTTTTCTGTTCGAATTGTAATTCAGGAAAAATCAGGGCAGTATTTCTTACTTCTGTCATTTCTTCCTCGGTCATTTCCGCAGACTGTCCCCGTGCCATCGAGATCCCTTTGCTACCATCATATACTTGTTTTTGAGCTTCCATACCGTTCATACTCAACACCATTTTATACTTTCCTTCTGAAGTCTTATACTCTTCATTGGTCAGGCTCATCCCCTGTATGGTAGCGTTTTCCTTACGGTAATACGATTTAACTTCGGCAGCCTTTTTTCGCCCTCCGATAGCATCCAGGTATTGGTGAACTACTTTTTCAGCCGTCATGCCTGCTGGAGCTGGTTTGAGGGCCGATTCCTCTGCTTCATTCCCGTAAGCGTCATAAAACTGAATGGTACCGGTGGGACTTAATGCCTTCACTTTATCGGCCACTTCTTCCTGATTACCTACTACCAGAATATAACCCGAAGGGAAAATGTACTTTTTGGAGATCTCCTTTACGTCTTCCAGCTCTACATCCTCAATCTTTTTCAGGTAATTCTCATAATAATCGTCATCCAGATCATAACGCTCTATATTTATGGCAAAATTTGCTTTAGTCTGGGGGTTTTCCAGACTGTAGGCGAAGATGCCGGTTTGATAGTTCTTAATCGTTACCAATTCGTCTTCAGTTATATTTCCCTGTCTCATGGCCATCACTTCTTTCATGGCTTCGGTTATGGCTGAATCGGACACTTCATTTCGCACTTTCGCCGTAGCGGTAAAGTTGCCTACCAATTCATCGGAGTCAATATTAGAGCGGGCACCATAGGTGTAGGAGTTTTTCTCTCTCAGGTTCAGGTTCAATTTTGATACAAATCCACCGCCTAGAATACCATTGGTAATCAAGGCAGGAATATCGTCCTCGCTACCAGGTTGTAATTCAATGGTATTGAAAATACTGATCACCGATTGTACTGCCCCCGGCTTGTTTACAAAAGCCACTTGGGGTATTTGTGGGTTTTCCGGCATATCGTAGGTATGGGTAGGAACTTCCTTTTTCTGCCATTTGGAAAAATACTTTTCAATCAAAGGTTTGACTTCTTTGGTAGTGATATCCCCCACTACCGCCAGATAGGAAATATTGGGACGGAAATAGGTGGAATAATAATTTTTCACATCATTTATGGTGATGTTTTCCACTGTTTCTTCAGTCATGATCTCGCCATAAGGGTGATCTTTTCCGTAGAGTAATACCCGCCTCACATTTTCGGAAATAGCGTCAGGGTCGTCCTTTTCGGTTTGTATGCCTGAGATATATTGTTTTTTAAGCTTGTCCAGTTCCTCTTCCGGAAAGCTGGGATTAATGATCACATCCGACATTACTTCCAGTAATTTTTCCTGGTGTTTTTTAAGGGAGCGACCAAATACCGAGGAAGCCGAGGTACCGAACCGGGCTCCGATAAAATCCACGGCAAAATTGATCTCTTCCTTACTGCGGTTGGTGGTACCCTTGGCCATCATATCGCCTGCAAGGTCAGCAGTACCCACCTTATCCCCTTCTACTATAGGGTCTATATCCACCATAAGGGAATAAGTCACCCTCGGTAGCTTGTGGTTTTCTACCACAAACACTTTCAAACCATTATCCAGGGTAAATGATTCGGTTTCCCCCAGTTCTATCTCCGGTGCTTCACCAGCCTCAGGCATCTTACTGCGATCGATCTGGGCAAAGGTGGGGCTGATATATACCACAGCCGCCAATAATAGTATTGTGATTCTCTTCATGATTTTAAATTCTTTGAATAGATAAAATGATTAGTTAGGTTGCTGTGCTTTGGGAAGGTAATACAATACCACCCGGTTCTCTTTATTCAGGTATTTTTTTGCCGCTTCCCGGATGTCATCACGGCTAACCTCATTGAACCGTTCTATCTCGGTGTTGATGAGGCTGGCATCCCCGTAATACACATGATAGTTGGCCAGGTTTTCAGCCAGGCCACGAACGGTTGAATTGCCGGAGATAAAGTCGTTCTCCACCTGATTCCTCAGCTTCTGGAAATCCTTTTCAGAGATCAATTCCTGTTTTTGAAAGCAAGAAGAAAAAGGAAAAAGGGAAAAAAAAATAAAATTATGTTTTTTTCTTTCTTTG
>CAZBIF010000008.1:21139-23358 GCA_964492055.1 uncultured Flavobacteriales bacterium | reverse complement strand
GGGTGGCACTCCCATATTGGTGATGCCAAACATCAATGCCAGTCCCGGATCTTCTGTAGGCAAGGGAAATGCCCCTACAAACAAAGCTTTTTCCTTTTCATCCTTAATGACCTTCTGAAACCTGGAACTTTCCCCTTGTGATAAATACTGGGAAAGCATACTCATGGCATAAAATTCCTCCACTCCCTGTTCTGGCATATGGTATCCCATCACCACCGCCGGTAGCTGGATGTTGTCGTAAACGGTATCCCGTACTTCGGCTGTTTTCTTAGGCTCAATAATATCGGGGCGTGGAATTTCACTTGTACCCCGGGGGATATCTGCAAAATAATCCTCTATCCATTCTTTGGTTTGCTCCACATCAATATCGCCCGCAATGGATAAGGTAGCATTGTTGGGCACATAAAAAGTTTCATAGAAATCCATGAATTCGGACAATTTCGCCTGATTGATGTATTCTGCTGATCCGATAGGCACCCAGCGATAGGGATGTTTAACATAAGCCCGCTTGAACATTTCCGGTAAGATGGTACCGTATGGGGTATTGTCATAGCGCTGCTTCATCTCCTCTTTTACTACGCCTCTCTGGGTTTCCACCCCTTCCTCATCGATCTTGGCGTGAAGCATACGCTCGGACTCAAGCCAGAGGCCCAGTTGCAACTGATTGGAAGGCAACACCTCGTAGTAAAATGTACGGTCAAATGAAGTATTGGCATTCAGCGTACCACCTTTACCCTGTACAATTTTAAAAAATTCCCCCCTATCGATATTTTCGGAACCTTCAAAAAGCAGGTGCTCAAAGAAATGGGCAAAGCCGGTGCGCTCCGGATCTTCATTTTTAGATCCCACATGATAGAGTACAGATACTGCTACAATGGGGGTGGAATGATCTTCGTGAAGAATGACATGCAAACCATTGTCGAGATCATACTCAATAAATTCAATTTCTGTATCAGCTTTTTGTGCCTGCAAGCTTAAGCCAAGCATAAATAGGCCGCCTACAAGTATAATTTTGTTTTTCATCATCTTAATTGTTGGAGCGCCAAAATAGTAAATTATTCATTAAGACGGGTAAGAATTTTGTTGAATGGCCAAGTACTTTTGGTTAAATTTAATTACATTTAACCATCTTTTCCATTTATCGTGAAAATACCTGCCTTTATAACAATACTATTGTTTTCTTTTCTCCATTCCATGCCTGCGCAAACCAATCAGGGGGGTCCGGACACTTTCGGATATACCTATAAAAATTCCCAGGCTACGGCCGGGCCAGTATATTCCTGGTTCAATATCAATCAAAAAGGGATAAAGGTTTTTGGTTTGGGTGATGATAACTATGCTGGACCATATACCATTAGCGGATTTTCTTATTACAATACCAAACCTACTAAACTTTATATTGGTTCGAATGGCTATATCGCTTTCAATGCAGTTAACATTGCCTCTACTTCAGCTACATTTCCTGCTATCCCCACTACCGGTGGACCGAATGATTTTATTGCCCCCTACCTGACTGATCTTAATCTCTCCGGAACCAACAATCCGGGGGAGGTTTATTTCTATAATTCAGGGGATACCATCTGTGTGAGCTGGCAGCTTGTACCCTATTGGTATAATAATACCGCTCAACAAAATGGGGAAAACACTTTTCAGGTGATCTTAAATAAGAAGGATTCGACTATCACTTTTAATTTCCAAAAACACCTGGGTATACCTGATCCTGCTTACTCCCAGAATTACATTTCCATAGGTATTGAAAACCAGAATGGAAACGACGGGCTTTCATACTATCGGGGTGATACTTCCCATAGCACCCTGACACAAACCTCTGTTAAATTTTACCCCCCTGCTAAAATAAAACCGGTATCAGACCTAGGCATAGAGTGGGTAAATGTGGAAGGAAACAAAAGTCGCTTTATAGCGGTGAATGATAAAGTTGAAATACCTATAGCCCTCAAAAACTTCGGCAATCAACCGATCACTGATACGGTGCAGGTGGTATCCAAATTAACGGATTACACCAATAGGGTAGTTAATAGGGATACAGCTACTTTGCACCTTAGAAACTGGAAAAGGGATACCCTGATCTTTCTTGATTCTGTCAGCCTGCCACAACCCTATCATTACTTTTACAATGTAGAGGTTCTCCCTCCCAGCTATGATACTATCGCTTTTAATGATGGGGCTACTGTACGGTTAATCGGGATTGATTCCATTGC
>CAZBIF010000008.1:19401-21020 GCA_964492055.1 uncultured Flavobacteriales bacterium | reverse complement strand
CCAATGTAGGGGGGGCGGGTTTCAGTGCGCTGATATATACCCATGTGGGACGTTCCATGCCGGGAACATTGATTGATTCCTCTTTTATATCCTCTGCCGGCCTGAGCAATTACAGTTGGTATAAAGATACCCTTTCCACTCCCTTGGTAATAAGTGCAGGAGGAGTACATGTGGCCTGGCGTACCACCTCGAACAGGTTAACCCTGGGTCGTACTTTTCAAACCAATGCTTCCAATCAATCCTATGAAATATTGGGGGGGAACTGGGCACCGTATAGAAGCGCCACTAGTGAAGACTTTTATATAGGTATCGACATAGAACCTGTGATCGTCGGGGAGGAAGAGTATGATCTTGAAAATAGTCCCCTCCTAGCTTATCCTAATCCATCAAGCCAACTGATTAAAGTGCAGTTAAAGCAGGCTCAGAATGTTGACTTCCTAGGCTTAATGGATATAAAGGGAAAGCATATCCCCGGCCATGTGGATATACAAGGAGACTGGATCTACATCCGCAAAGACGAATTGCCGGCCGGTACCTATTTCCTGCAGATCAACAGGCAGTTAACTACCCTTATTTTTACTGATTAATAGGTAGATTCAATCTGCAATCCATCATAAGCCAAATTGATATGATCGGGTAACTGGCTGGTGATCTTTTTATGTTTACCCATCAAGTGACTGATGTGAGTGAAAAAAGCTTGGGCAGGTTGCAACCTATCTACCATATCTACCGCCTCCTGCAAGTTAAAATGACTGAGGTGGGGCTGATGGCGCAAAGCATTGATGATCAAGGTGTCTATGCCTTGTAATTTTTTAATTTCATTTTCAGGAATATAATTAGCGTCGGTGATGTATGCCAGTTTGCCTATACGAAATCCCTTCACTGGTAATTTATAATGCATGACCTCGACTGGTTGCCAGAGCAGATCCCCTACTGTAAAGTTTTCTTTATCAATAGGAATGA
Organism: uncultured Flavobacteriales bacterium; assembly: GCA_964492055.1. Lineage (GTDB taxonomy): Bacteria > Bacteroidota > Bacteroidia > Flavobacteriales_E > Vicingaceae > CAZBIF01. Next base: position 20,057 of record CAZBIF010000008.1, on the reverse strand, counting down.
GATCAATTTCCGGGGTACCGGGATACTTATCTTTTGAAAAAATATAAGCATATTCGCGTTTTAAGGCTTCTTCTACCCTCTCCGAAGCATATATCGGTATGGCTTTTCCCCCCTTTTTAAAATTAAATGCCCGCACGTCATCCATTCCCGCTACATGATCCTTATGTTCATGGGTAAATACAATGGCGTCCAGATTTTTTACCCTTTCCCTAAGCATTTGCTGCCTGAAATCGGGACCGGTGTCAATCACCACGGTGGTAGTTTCACTTTCCACCAGCAGGGACGTACGACTGCGATTGTCCTTTGGATCTGTGGAACGACATACTTCACATTCACATGCAATTACCGGTACACCCTGTGAGGTACCGCTACCCAGGATGGTTGCCTTTAATTCAGGCATACATCTTTTTTAGAACGGCAATGGTTTTATCAATATCCTCCTTACTGTTATAGCGGCTAAAGGAAAAGCGTATGGATGGCCGGTCAGGAGATGCCTGCAGAGCTTGTAATACATGAGATCCCACCTGTGTACCTGAAGAACAGGCACTTCCTCCGGAGGCACTGATGCCTGCAATATCCAGGTTAAAGAGGAACATTTCATTCATTTCAGTAGGCGGAAAACTAACATTGAGAACAGTATAAAGGGAATCCTCAGA
>CAZBIF010000008.1:17968-19391 GCA_964492055.1 uncultured Flavobacteriales bacterium | reverse complement strand
GTTGAATTTCACCTCGGGAATAGCTCTTTTCAATTCTTCGATCATATAGCCTTTTATTTCCCTGATATGTGCTTCATGCTCTTCCAGATGACTATAGGCGAGTTCCAGGGATTTGGCTAATCCCACAATTCCGTAAATATTCTCCGTCCCCGCCCGCATATTGCGTTCCTGGGCCCCACCGGTGAGCATGGGTTTAAGCTTGTTGGTATTGCGAATATAAATAAAACCGATACCCTTGGGGCCATGCAGCTTATGCGCCGAACAGGTAGCGAAATCCAGGTGAATAGCTTCAAGATCGAAGCGGTAATGCCCCATGGTCTGTACGGTATCGGAATGGAAAAGCACTCCATGCTCTTTACAAAGCGCCCCAATTTTCGCCAGGGGGATCAGGTTACCTACTTCGTTGTTGGCGTGCATCAGGCTCAGCAAGGTTTTTTTATCGGAAGGCAGGATGGCTTTCAGTTCCTCCATATCCAACTGTCCTTTTTCATTCCCTTTCACCAACAGCAATTCCACCCCCTGTTCCTTTAAAAACTCCACGGTATGCAATACGGCATGATGTTCCATGGGAGATGTGATAATACGCTCTATACCAAGATCATTCACGGCTCCCCTGAGGATCATATTATCCGCTTCCGTGCCGCCGGAAGTAAAGAATATCTCAGAAGGACTGGCGTTGAAATGAGCAGCAATATCCTTTCGGCATTGCTCTATGATCGCCCGTGCTTCGCGGCCGTCTTTATGTATGGAAGAAGGGTTACCATGTACATTTTCAAGTACTGGCAACATGGCCCGGATCACCTCCGGATCAATTTTAGTAGTAGCGGCATTGTCCAGATAAATATTCATAGAAACTAGGACTTAATGATTTCCCTAATATCGGATATTATTTTTGAAGCCAGGTGGTTGGCGGTAGTTTCTGATTGACTCTCAGCATAGATCCTGATGATCGGTTCCGTATTGGATTTCCGCAAATGCACCCACTCATGCTCAAACTCTATTTTTAAGCCATCGGTCTTGTTAATTGCCTCTTTCTTGTATTTCTTTTCCACTTGCAGCAGTATCTCATCCACATTGATCTCCGGGGTGAGTTCAATCTTGTTTTTGGAAATGAAATAATCATTATAAGTGGAACGTAATTCAGAACAAGCTTTTCTGGTTTTCCCTTTGAAAGTGGCGAGATGGGATAGAAACAAAGCAATACCAACTAAGGCATCCCGCCCGTAATGCAGCTCCGGGTAGATGATGCCGCCGTTTCCTTCACCTCCAATTACCGCATTTACCTCTTTCATTTTTTCAACCACATTTACTTCCCCCACTGCTGAAGCATGATATTGTTGACCATGACTTTCAGTTACATCCTTTAAGGCACGGGTTGAAGATAGGTTACTTACCGTATTTCCTTTGGTATGCTTTAAAACGT
>CAZBIF010000008.1:10219-17958 GCA_964492055.1 uncultured Flavobacteriales bacterium | reverse complement strand
GTTTACCTCACCCACAGCACTGGCTGCATAGCTTTGTCCGCGGCTTTCAGCGAGGTCGCGCAAAGCACGGCTGCTGCTCAGGTTGCTCACCAAGGCACCCTGCTTGTGCTCCAGCAGGTAATCTGCCGCAACTACCAGGGTATATTCCTCGCCGAACATTTCCCCATCTTCGCTTACAATCGCCAAACGATCAACATCAGGGTCTACGACGAAGCCCAGATCAGCATTGTGTTTTTTTACGGCAGCTGAGATCTCACTTAAATTCTCAGGCAGGGGCTCGGGATTGTGGGGAAAGTCACCGGTTGGTTCGCAATACAGTTCTACGATGCTATTGACTCCCAGCTTATTGAGCAGAGGAGGTAAAAAGAGGCCTCCGGTAGAATTCACACAATCGACCACTACTTTAAAATTCTTCTTTTTGATCGCTTCCACATCCACCAGCGGGAGCTTGATGATGGCATCGATGTGTTTTTGCAGGTACTTATCGCTCTTTTTGTAAGCCCCAAGCTTATTGACCTTGGCGTACTCAAATTTCCCTTTTTCCGCCAGCTGGAGCACCTCCTCCCCTTCCTTCGCAGAAATAAACTCTCCTTTGTTGTTCAATAACTTCAAGGCATTCCACTCTTTTGGATTATGACTGGCGGTAAGAATGATCCCCCCGTCGGCCTTTTCGGCGGGAACAGCAATCTCCACCGAAGGAGTGGTGGACAAGCCCAGGTCAATGACCTCAATACCAAGGCCCCGAAGCGTATTAGCTGTAAGGCCACTCACCATTTCCCCGCTGATACGGGCATCCCGTCCTATCACAATTTTGCAGGTTTCCTTTTTGCAATTTGCCTTTACCCAGCTTCCATAGGCAGATACGAACTTAACCACATCTGGCGGTGTTAGATTGTTACCTGATTCGCCGCCAATGGTTCCCCGGATCCCTGAAATGGATTTGATTAGTGTCATAGATAGAAATTGGGCAGCAAAAGTAGGATAAAAAAGAAATTTTGGCTGTTAATTTCTTTGTGGATAAGAATAGTAGGATGAACTTTGCAGGGCGGATATTTTTTCAAACTTTGTTTAAGCACCTTCACCAGATCCCTTATGGAATTTGAAAACGACAACCCCACCGGATCTTCTCCTGAACTATCAGTAGTCAAAAAATACGAAGACATGCTGCTGCAGCAGCGGGCTTATTTTTTTGATGTAGACGAGTTTGAGGACCTGATCGACTACTACAGCAGCAAGAACGAAAACCACAAAGCCTTGAAGGTTCTGGAGTTTGCCCTGGAGCAACACCCCCGTTCCGCCACCTTGCTGGTGAGTTTTGCCCAGGTTTACCTGGCCATCCATAAACCGCAGGAGGCTTTGCGCTTCCTGAACATGGCCGAAACCTACGAACCTTTTAACATCGATCTTTTCTATACCAAAGCTTCCATTTTCAGCCAGCTGAGGAAATCCGAAAAAGCCATCGACCAGTATAAAAAAGCCCTGCAACATGCAGATCAGTCTGAGAAAGAAGATATTTTACTGCAACTGGCGTTTGAAAGTGAAAACCTGGACAGGCACGATGCAGCCATTGGTTATCTGCAAGAGATCCTGGAGATGAATGAAGAGAACGAAACTGCTTTGTACGAACTGGGGTTCTGCTATGATATAGCCCAGCGCACAGAAGATAACCTCACCTATTTCCAATCATTTGTCGACAAGCATCCTTACTCGCACATAGGCTGGTATAATCTGGGAATTACCTACGGTAAGCTTAATCTATATGAAAAAGCCATCGACTGTTACGATTTTGCGATTGCCATAAAAGAGGATTTCTCTTCTGCCTACTTCAATAAAGCCCACTGTTTCAGTCAGCAGGGCCACCATACTGAAGCTTTGAAGTGTTTCAAGGAAACCCTGAACTATGACGAGCAGGATGCCCTCAGTCATTATTATATCGGGGAATGCTATGAAAAGATAGGCGAATTTGAGAGAGCTATTTCCTCCTACAAAAAATCCATTGACCTGGATGAATTTATGGCAGATGCTTATCTGGGCATGGGAAGCTGTTACTTTGAATTAAACCGCCTGCTGGAGAGTATGGTGCATATCAAAGAAGCCATCAAACTGGACGAATTAAATCCATTGTATTATTATCAGTTAGGTGATGTACAGGTAAAAGCTGGATTTGTAGAAGAAGCATTATTGTCCTACCTGAAAGTACTCGAACTTGATGAAAATTACGAAGATATCATGCTGGATATCGCCCTTACCTACGAACTGAACGGCGATAAAGAAACTGCTATGGACTACTTCTGCAAAGGAATTCAGGCAAATCCTGAAAATGCCAGCTTATTATATAACTTTGTCGCCTTTCTCCTGCGAAAAGGAGATCAAATGAACGCGATGTTTTATCTCGACAGTGCCTTGAATAACCATTACGAAGATCTGGACCTGCTTTTTGAAGCGTATGAGGAAGCCAGAAACCATCCTCGGGTTATCGAACTGATAGATTATTACAAGAAGTAAATACAATTGATGAATTTCAAGCTTCCTTTTATTCCTGAGCGGACGCAAAAGCCACGTGAGCATGGTTTGACCATGATGATGGACAAAGGCCTGAGTTGGCGGCAGGCAGAGAATTTTGTGGATTCCTGCGGTGAACTCACTGACCTGGTAAAACTTGGTTTTGGTACTTCTTACCTGGCCAACGATTTTGAGCGCAAACTGGAAATCTATAAAAATGCCGGTCTTACATGCTACCTGGGAGGCACCCTTTTTGAAGCCTTCATCATTCGGGATATGTTTGACGACTACTTAAAGCTATTGGATAAGTACAAAATTGAAATGGCCGAAGTTTCAGATGGTTCCGTTTCCATCGATCATGATCTGAAATGCGAATACATCCATCAGCTGAGCCAGCATAAAACCGTACTCTCGGAAGTGGGTTCCAAAGAGGAAGGAATCCTGATCAGCCCCAATAAATGGATCACCATGATGAAGAAGGAACTGAAGGCCGGTTCCTGGAAAGTGATCGCTGAGGCCCGCGAAAGCGGAAACGTAGGTATTTACCGGCCAAACGGCACAGCCCACGTAGCCCTGGTGAATAAGATCACTTCCAAAGTGAAGGTTGAAAATATCCTATGGGAGGCACCGCTTAAAGCCCAGCAGGTGTGGTTTATCAAACAATTTGGTTCCAATGTAAACCTGGGCAACATCAGCCACGATGAAGTCATCCCTCTCGAAACCTTACGTATAGGCTTGCGTGGGGATACCTTTCACGATTTCCTTCCGGAAGAACTGGCGAGGAAAAAACTTGAAAAAACCCCTTAACTATCAGTTTTTGAAAGCACGCAGTAAAAGGGAATGGATGTATGTCTATTTTAAAGGAATGGGCATGGGAGCGGCGGATGTAGTTCCCGGCGTTTCCGGAGGCACCATCGCCTTAATTACCGGGATTTACGAAGAATTTATCAATGCCCTTAAATCCTTTAGTGATGCCCTGATTGTATTGAAAGAGCAAGGGTGGAAAGCTGCCTGGGCGCATATCAACGGTCCTTTTCTTATCACTTTGTTTGCGGGAATTGCTACTAGCCTGGTGTTGTTTTTGCAATTGATCAAATACGCCCTTGAATTTCACCCCATCCTGCTCTGGTCTTTCTTTTTCGGCCTTATCGTTGCCAGTTGTTATTATGTAGGGCTTCGGGTAAAAATCTGGAATGCCGCATCTATCATAGCCCTTGTAGGGGGAACCGTCCTGATTTACTATGTTACAAGTATCAGCCCGGCACAAACGCCTACAAGCTGGTGGTTCATTTTCATTTCAGGAGCCCTGGCTATTTGTGCCATGTTGTTGCCAGGTATCTCCGGGGCTTTCATTTTAGTGCTGCTGGGCAAGTATGCCTACATCATTGATTCCATCAGCCAGTTTAACTTTAAGGTGGTAGGTTTGTTTGCCCTGGGTTGCCTCACCGGCTTACTTTCGTTCAGCCACTTATTGTCTTACATGCTCAAACGGTTTGAGAGTATCACCATTGCCTTGCTCACCGGTTTTATGATCGGCTCCCTCAACAAGATCTGGCCCTGGAAGAAAACCCTGAGCTGGGGGGTAGATCGCCATGGGGAGAAAATAGCGGTTCTGCAGGAAAATGTCTGGCCGGCTGCCTTTGAAGATGGTGAGGCCCGCTTTTTCCCCGCTCTCTTTTGTATGCTGATAGGTTTTGCCCTGATTGTAGTCCTGGAAAAATCAGCTATAGTTAAAGGCGATGAAACCTAAACTATACGGCCTTATCGGGTATCCACTTACCCACTCTTTTTCCCAGACTTATTTTCAGGTAAAGTTTGAAAAGGAATACATTAAGAATGCTTCTTACGAGAATTTCCCACTGCCTGATATAGAACAGCTGCCGCACTTACTAAAGGAACATCCGCAACTGAGTGGATTTAACGTGACCATTCCTCACAAGCGAAGTATCATACCCTACCTCTCGGAACTGGATCCGGTAGCGAATAAGGTGGGGGCGGTAAATACGGTAAAGATCATCGGGAAGAAACTGCGGGGCTTCAATACGGATGTGATCGGTTTTGAAAAAGCAATCAAACCGCTGTTGCATGCCGATTGTAAAAAAGCCCTCATCTTTGGAAGAGGGGGCGCGACCCTGGCTGTTAAACACGTTTTGGAGATGCTGGGAATTAATTTTCAGGTAGTGAGCCGGAAACCGAACGAAGGAGAACTGGCTTATGAAGCTCTGAGCGGGGAACTGATCGAAAACCATACCTGCCTGATCAACTGCACCCCCGTAGGCATGGCTTCTTTTAAAGATGCAGAGTTACCCATTCCCTATGAAGGTATCGGAGAGTATCATCTGGTATTTGACCTGATCTACAATCCGGAGAAAACTCCCCTGCTGGAAAAAGCGGAAGCCAGGGGAGCTAAAATAAGTAATGGTTACAATATGTTGAAATTCCAGGCAGAAGCCAGTTGGGAAATCTGGAACCACAAAACAATTTAAGGGACCCAGGGGCGTTATCTTTGCATGCATTTAAGACGTGTACTATTCTCTCCTCCCAAATCCCTGATCTACTCCCTGAGCAGTTTATGCATTAGTATTTTGCTGCTTGCGCTGCATAATGACTTTCAATTGGATTCGTATTTCTTAAGCCCGGTTTTGCTTTTTTATTTTCTGTTTTTTATGGGCGGACAATATGCCACTCATTACCTGATGGAAAGAAACATGGCCTTCACCACCGATACTTTTGTGCGCTGGTTTGCCGTGCCTTTTGGCATACTGTTATCTTTTCTATTGCTTTACATCGGCTTGCTGAGCTGGCAGTTGTTGTTTTAATCTTTTCCGTTTAACCACAAAGTTCATCAAGGTTAACACAGAGGACACTAAGCGTAGATGAGGAAAATAACTCACCGAACTTGTGAGCTTTGTGGGTCTCCGACTTGGTGCCCTTGGTGGTTATTTTATATTACCAACACGAATCTTGATAACGTTTAATGTAGGGGAATTATATCTACTAAGTACAAATAGGGTTATATAAATACCAGAAATAGGTCAAGCTCTTTACTGCATACCGGATCCTATTTCAAATAATGGCAAATACATAGCTATAAGGATTATTCCTACAAAGAGACCGATAAAGATGATAAGGATAGGCTCAAGCACACTGCTGATGGCCTTGGAGGCATTTTCGGTCTCATCGGCATACTGCTGATTGAGTTTTTCAAATACTTCCGCCATTTTATTCACTTCTTCCCCCACCTTCACCAGGGAAACCATGCGCTTCGGAAAAATTTCATGTTCTGCCATGGTTTGATAAAACAAAGCGCCCTCCATCACTTTTCGTTCCATTTGTACCATGGCTTGTTCCAGGGGATAAAACCGCACCATTTTTTTAACCAGCTGGAGTGAATTGATAAGCGGGTTATTTACGCTTAGCAAGAGGTGCATGGAATGGCAGAAACGCGATAAGTAAGTTTTCTGTACAATTCTACCGATCACCGGGATATTTAATAATACACGGGATGAAATCCGCCGGAACCAGATTTTTTTTCTGTTCAAAAAGAGTAACGTTATTAGTAAGAGGAAGACCATGAAAGCAATAGATCCGTAAGATTGAAGTAATTCCGAAAAGGTTAGTACCAATCTGGTCAAAGCTGGTAATTCTCCTCCAAAACGTTTGAAGGCATCCTCAAAAATAAATTATACCGTATCTGTTACCGATAATAACCGCCCCTCGGGGATTTATAATATTGAAAATTCAGGCTCGGTGCCCATGTACCTCAGTAGTCTGGTGCGGATTGATTTCAATGAAAGTATCAAAAACCATTCAGCATCAAAAATTGCCGATCCTGTATTCTACGTGCAGTCCGGCAAATTCAATACCATCAAAGTTCCTTTATATGATCCAGACGGTGATCTGCTTAAATACAAGCTGGTGGCCACCAAAGGGTTTAAAGGTATTGATGCCCCTGTATATTTTTTACCTTCCTGAGTAACCATTGATCCCTTAACAGGCCTCATTACCCTGGATCAGATAAATGCCGGGGTCTTCAGCCTTACGGTGGAAGTAACGGAATACCGGGACAGTATAAAAGTTGGGCAAATGCTGTACGACCTGTTGATATCGGCAGAGCAGGATGATGACGATCATTTGTTAAATGGCCCTATCCGGGATAGTTGTGGTATACCCACGATCATTTTATCCCCCGGTGATTCCCTGCAGTTATTCCATCAGATCCGGGGAGCAAAGATCCATTCTATAAAAACCCACGGAGAACCGGCGATGGATACTTTGCTTCTGATATATACCCTCAAGCAGGATAGCCTCTTCAGCCATACCTTGCGCCTGCCGGTGGACCAATCCCTCGCCCGCTGTAATCCCTATTTTCTCAACCTGCGTTACGGCTATCTTTCAGACTGGAATTCAGTATTCTATCAGGATAAGACTTATATGATCCGGGTGCTGGATTCAACCCTGACCAACTGCGATAGCTTGTGCCGCTTGCGGCATATCGGCCTTTAGGAAAATAGTGCTGAAGGGGTAGCGCTCACCCCCTACCCAAATCCTGTAAAAGATCTGCTGAACTTCGATCTGAGCGCAGCAGACGGTAGGGAAAATAAGCAGCTTTTTCTTTACGATATGCAGGGACGCCTGACCCGACATTATTTAATGGGCAGAGAGAACCACTTGCAGCTAAATGTTAATGACTTGCCAGCAGGAATTTATTTCTACAGCCTGCAATGGGAAAACGGCAAGGTGGCTACAGGAAAATTTGTCAAGCAGTAAAATATGGAGTTATTCGATTTGCTACTATCACAAAACACACGATACGCTTCTTGCACGGACGACGACGTCCGCGCTAAGGGGATCAAAAAAACCGCCCTGACAGAGTAAGGGCGGTTTTTATTTTTTTTAAAAAGCTAATCACATAAACCTTTCCATCACCTTCTTACTCACTCCGGTATTGCTGAAGCCCCCGTCGTGAAAGAGGTTCTGCATGGTCACGTATTTAGTGAGGTCGGAGAACAGGGTGATGCAATAGTTGGCGCAATCTTCCGCCCCGGCATTACCTAATGGCGACATGTCTTCGGCGTAATTGATGAATGCATCAAAACCTTTGACCCCGCTGCCGGCAGTGGTTACGGTGGGCGACTGGGAAACGGTATTGACCCGTACTTTCTTCGCCACCCCATAGTGGTAACCAAAACTGCGGGTAATGGATTCCAGTAAAGATTTGGCGTCGGCCATGTCGT
>CAZBIF010000008.1:9199-10209 GCA_964492055.1 uncultured Flavobacteriales bacterium | reverse complement strand
ATCCGGAAATATCCGTTGGGCCGCAATGTAAGTCAACGCCACTACTGAACCCCATTCGTTCAGGGCGTCCAGTTTTTTGGCGGTTTGCAAGACTTTATGCAGGGAAAGGGCGGAAACGTCAAGGGTTTTCTGGAACCAGTCGTAATTGGTGTCGTCGTACGCTTTACCCTTGCGTACATTGGGCGACATACCGATGGAGTGCAGGATAAAGTCCAGCTTCCCTCCCAGCTTTTCCATACTTTCATTGATCAGTTTTTCAATATCTTCAACCGAAGTGGCATCAGCAGGAATTATCTCCGCTCCGCATTTTTCGGCTAGCTTCTGTATCTCGCCCATCCGCATGGCAATGGGGGCGTTGGTCAGGGTGAATTGCGCCCCTTCCTCATGGGCCTTTTCCGCCACTTTCCAGGCGATGGATTGCTCATTCAGGGCACCGAAAATAATGCCTTTTTTCCCTTTCAGTAAATTGTGTGACATAGCAATAGTTTAAAAAACAAAGATAGAATTCTAGCTTTATTGTGCCAGCAATTCCCTGGCATTATCCCGGGCGGCCTGTGATAATTTTTCCCCGCTGAGCATTTTGGCCAGTTCTTCTACCCTATCTTCTGAAGGAAGTAGATCAATAGTGGTATGAGTAATTCCAGCTTTACTGTCTTTGCTCACGCGCAAATGGTGGGTGCCCAATGCAGCAATCTGAGGGGAATGGGTAATGGCGATCGAAGAAAATGGTGGGCATTAGTTTATTCTTAGCCAATAAAGATTTCAGGCTAAGCATGATGCGTGACAATTCACCTCCCGAGGCGGTCTGGCTCACAGCGGTCGCTTCTTTTCCGGCATTGGCAGAGAACAGAAATTCAACTTCATCATTCCCCTTACTCCGAAATACTCCCCTCTCCAATTTTACCTTGAATGTATTGGCAGGAATACCCAGCTTTTTCAATAGTTCTGTGATAGTGGAAGACAATTCAGGTATTACCCCTATTCGCTGCTCATGCAATTTATCGGCTTTT